>NC_008541.1:4500000-4698945 GCF_000196235.1 Arthrobacter sp. FB24
ACGGATCGCTGCCGGCGCCGGCTCCACAGTGGACGTCATGATCGGCAGCAATGCCGAGGACTGGAAGCTGTTCCTTGCCATTACCGGGGTAATCGCCAAGGTCACGGAGCGCGACCTGGCGGAGTCCAGGAGTGTGGACGGCTTCCCGCCAATCGGCGTGTACGGGCTCCCCGCCGAGACCGCATTGCGCGAGTACCGGTCCCACTATCCGGCCAGTTCTCCCGGCGAGCTGCTTGCCGCTGTGGAAACCGACTGGTGGGTGCGGATTCCGGCGCTACGCCTGGCGGATGCCCATGCGAAAGCATTGTCTACGGCGTCGGCGCGTACGTACATGTACGAATTTGCCTGGCCTGCCCCGGGCCTTGGCGCAGTCCACGCCATGGAGGTGCCGTTCGTTTTCGACACCCTGGACACGAGCTCCAGGCTCTTCGGACCGCTGCTTGGAACAGACCCGCCGCAGGAACTGGCTGATGCCATGCACGCCGCGTGGATTTCCTTCGCCTCTACAGGCGATCCGGGCTGGCCCGGCTACGATCTCGAGCGCCGCGCCACCATGCTGTTCAATACCGGCGCCGGAGTCGTCTACGACCCCCGGTCATGGGAACGGGACCTCTGGGAGGGCGTCCGCTAGGACTCGTAGGAGAGGTTCTCGTAGTCGGTGTCGTCCGCCTCGTCCAAGCGGTCGTCCAGTTCTTCGAGCAACCAGGGGTTCACGCGGGCCAGGATCAACCGGATTTCTTCAACGGGCACCGCGTCATAGAGCACCGGCCGGGCATCGTCATAGCGGGTGACGGGCGGCTTGTCCGGCCACTTTTCCGCCAGCGCCTTGACCCGTTCGGGCAGTGAGTTGTGGGCGTTGTCGGCGATTTTGACCAGGGTGGCGTCATGGTCCTCGGCGATGAAACGGATGCCGGCCTGGTAGTCGTCCGGGTTGTCGTGCAACCGCTTGGTGACACGCTCAATGATGCCCACGGCGCGTTCGGAAACGCCCATGTCCAGCAGAGCCTGCCGGGTGATGGGGGTGTCCTCCGCGATGTCGTGCAGGTAGCCGGCAATCCGGATGTCGTCGTCGAAGTCCGCCAGCGCATCGCCGACGGCGAGAACATGTTCGCGGTACGGCCGCTTCAGCTTGTCCTTCTGGCGGTTATGGGCAACTTCGGCGAGGACCTTGGCCGTCTCAACAGTGAATCGTGGCTGGGGGACGTTTGAGTCCGTGGTTCCTGTTTCTGGCATGGTTCCAGCCTACGCGCCTGCGTCCGGTACACCGGGCCACACCCACGGCTCCAGCGGCAGCGCCGAGGGATCAAAGTGCGTGAGGGCCCGCGGCAGAGGTCCGGGCGGGAGCCCAAGCGACTCCAGGATGATGTCCCGGACCCGCAAGGCATCCAGCCCGGCGGCGGCAAGGTCGGCCAGTGTCACGGCGCCGTCGCGCTTGGCCAGCCGGGCGCCGTCGGCATTCACCACCAGCGGCACGTGAGCATATTCCGGAACGGGAATATTCAAGAGGGAAGCCAAGTAGGCCTGGCGGGGCGTGGAGGGCAGCAGGTCGTCCCCGCGCACCACCTGGTCTATACCCTGCGCCGCGTCATCCACCACCACTGCCAGGTTGTAGGCAGTCACCCCGTCATTCCGTCGTAGTACGAAGTCGTCCACCACGCCGGTGTATGTGCCGTGCAGCCGGTCTTGCACCGTCCAGTCGGTCACGGTCGAGCGAAGCCGGATGGCAGCGGGCCGAATCGACTTCTTGAAGTCACGCTCCGCCGGATCGAGGTTCCGGCATGTTCCGGGGTAGGCACCCTGCGGGGCGTGCGGCGCGGACGGCGCCTCCTGGATTTCGCGCCGGGTACAGAAGCATTCGTACGTCAGGCCGGCGGCGGCCAGGCTGTTGATCGCTTCCGCATACAGCGGCTCGCGTTCTGTTTGGCGCACGACGCCTTCGTCCCAGGTCACGCCGATCGCCGCCAGATCGCGGAGCTGCTCCGCCTCAGCGCCCGCACGGGCCCGGTCCAGGTCTTCCACGCGCAGCAGGAACCGCCGGCCGGTGGAGCGGGCGAAGAGCCAGGCCAGGATCGCCGTCCTGAGATTCCCCACATGGAGTTCGCCGGAAGGGCTGGGGGCGAAACGGCCGGCTGATGTCATGGCACCAGCCTAATCGGGACAACACAAGAGCCCCTCAGCTACCGAACACTCCGGGTGATCCGGCGTCGGTGGCTCAGGGGCTCTTGCCGTGCCGGGCCCGGGAGCGTGGCTCCGGACCCGTTGCACTGCTAGCGGAATAACGATTGCGAATGACGATGCGTGAACAAGTGCCAATCAGCGGCGGCCGCCTTGCGGGAAACCTTGTCCAGGGACCGGGTGGTGTGCCGGGGCTCCTGTAGCCTGCGGGATCCGGCGGTAGCCTGCGTCCCTTGTTGCCATCATTTCAACAGAAGCCCTACAGTAGGCGCAACGAGCTGGTGCTTCTTTGGTCAATTTGATCAATCACCGGGCGGATGACAGGCAGGAAGTGGTCAGATTGCAGGAACTCGATCCAACGGACCGGCGGATCCTGGCCGCACTGGACGACGACCCACGCGTGCCCATCATGGTGCTGGCACAGAAGCTGGGCCTGGCGCGAGGAACTGTGCAGTCGCGCTTGGAGCGGATGACGGCGTCGGGCGCCCTCCGCCCCAACAGCAGCCGCGTGCTGCCTTCGGCGCTGGGCCGCGGCGTGGCAGCAGCGGTGAGCGCCGAACTGGACCAGAGCCACTTGAACGAAGCCATCGCCGCGCTGCGCAAGATCCCCGAAGTATTGGAATGCCACGCGCCGGCCGGCGACACCGACCTCCTCATCCGCGTGGTGGCCAAAAGCCCGGACGACCTCTACCGGGTGTCCGAGGAAATCCGCCTCTGCCCCGGGATCGTCCGCACGTCCACCAGCATGTTCCTGCGCGAGGTCATTCCCTACCGGACCACCGGGCTGCTGGGTGCCTGAAGCCGGGGGCACCGGGGAGTCCTCCCCATCGCCGCGTCCCGCCTGAGCCGTTAGGCTTGCCGTGGACTTCAACCAGGGGGAAAAGTGGCGGGAAACTTCTACGGTGCGGACGTCGCACAGCTACGCCAGCTCGCGAAGGATCTGGCGAAAGGCGCAAGCCGGCTGGAGCAGCTGGGGCAACAGTTGGGCGGCTCCATCGCCTCCAGCCCCTGGAAAGGCAACGACGGCGAGCGTTTCCGCAGTGACTGGAACGGCTCCCACGCGAAGACGCTCAGGGCTGCGGCTGCGGGCATCCACAGCGCATCCAAAGCCCTCCTGCAGAACGCGGAGCAGCAGGACCGGGCCAGCACCGGATCAGCAGGCGGCGGCGCGGGCGGCCCCGGCACCGGCACCGGTGGCAGTTCTCCCACGGACGGCGCCGCCCAAGAACTGACGGACCGGCTCAACGGCATGACGCCTGAGGAACGCGATGCGTACCTGAACAGTGACGAGTTTAGGAACTGGGCGCTTGCCAACCCCGACGCGGCAAAGGCCGCCCTCGACGCTGCTGCCGACTCCGGGCTGATTAACAAGAATTCGCCGGAGTATTCGGCCTTCCTCACTGGCTACTGGAACCGGCAGGCCATGCGGGACATGGGGATCGACCCCGCCGAGTGGGATACTTCCAAAGGCACCGAGTACAACTGGGAGACCATCAAGAAGGTCTACGATTTCTACGGCCAGGCCTACCTGTCCAACCCGGACCTGCAGTGGGCGGGCATGGCCAACATGATCGGTCCCTCATTTGCCGGCGGATTCAAGGACATGGCCATGATGCGGGACCTCGCCCAGCAGATCGCGGACAACCCGGCGTCGGACATTCCGCTTCCCATGCTGGATCAGATCGAGCAGCTTGCGGGCATGACTGATCAGGAGATCAAATTCTACGAAACCAGCATGCTGGACATGAACAAGGAGATCTTCCTTGACCAGGCCCGGCAGCACCAGGCTTATATGACTGGCGGACTGGACGAAATCAACCGGCTCCGGGACTCCGGGGTGATCGATCACCCGACAGCACGCGCCTGGTCACAGATCGACTCCGGCGACCCGGCCCAGATTCAGGAAGGCAACACTGCCCTCCTCTACCGGGAGCAAAACGAAATCATCGCCGACGACTACGACACCATGCGCAGCCATCCCGGCGGCGAAGCCGTGACCTACATGGTGACGTTGGCTGGCGAACCGTCCATCCCCGGCGCCAGGAGCTACCCCGAGGTGTTCCCCTACAAGTTCAGTGTGGAAAGTCCGGGCCCGGAAAACGTGCCCTTCACCAACTGGGACAATCCCGCCCAGTTCCGCACGGACTTCACCACCGGCTTCCCGGACGGCAACATCGCCAACGCCGACCAGCGCTGGGCCCTCATCCAGCAGGACACCCTGCCGGCCTACCAGAACCTCCTGGCCACCGACCCCGCGGGAGCCCGGCAAATCATCGGCTCCGACTTCAACGACCGCGTGGACCAATACCGCCCCACCAATAACATTCCGGGAATCATGGACCGCTTCGTCTCCGGCTTCGACGCAGAGGTGCACCAGTGACGCCCGCGCAGCCGACGTTAAAGCAGCCGACGTTAACGAGTCGCCTTGGCCGGCAGGCCGCCGCTCTTGTTGCCCTTGCCTGCTGCCTCGCCCTTACCGGCTGCAAGATCAGCAGCCCCAACGCCACCGAACCGACGTCCCAAGGGAGCACCGTGAGTACCTCCGAATTTTCCACCCTCGACGCCGCCGGCGTGGAGCAGATACGCGCCACCAAGACCGCGCGGCTGGACATGAGTTCGGGCTCCCTGAAGAAGGCGGACGTCCGGGTTGCCGAGGAGAGCTACGGCCCGGAGATCAACACCCGCG
This sequence comes from Arthrobacter sp. FB24, assembly GCF_000196235.1. Lineage (NCBI taxonomy): Bacteria > Bacillati > Actinomycetota > Actinomycetes > Micrococcales > Micrococcaceae > Arthrobacter > Arthrobacter sp. FB24. The sequence continues at coordinate 4,504,862 of NC_008541.1, forward strand.
ACTCGGGAAAGATCGCGCTGACGATCGCCGCACCCAGCGGCGAGATCACCGGCGAAACGGACCGGATCCGTTTCAACACCACGGACAAGCGCCCCGACTTCAGTGAAGTCACCTATTTCCTCACGGCCGATTCAGTGGACCAGTACGTCAGTCTGATCCGCGACGGCGTCCAGCGCTATGGAATCGACGGCGTCTCCGCCGAACGGTGGATTGCCTCCGCGGAAGCGGACCCTGCGAAGAAAAGCGACTTCTCCATCACCCCGGGGACGTCCACCGGGCTGGAGGTCAACTACGACCTCCGGTACGACGGCGCCAAGGACACCCAGGTGATCATCGTCCACGTCAGCCCGGCAGCCTGACTGGCAGGCCCCGGCCCTCGCGAGGGAATCCGGACCCCTAAACCGGCGGGCCGGCGTTCGACTTCAGGTTCTTCATCACCAGCGTTGAAGTCAGCCGCTCCACCCCGGGCAGCGAGGTGAGCTCGGCGTCGTAGAAGCGCTGGTAGGCGGGCAGATCCTCCGCGATCACCTTCAGGAGGTAGTCCGGCGAGCCGAACAGCCGCTGCGCCTCCACGATGTTGGGATTGTCCGCCACCCGGTTCTCGAAGATCTCCATGGTGGGCCGGTCCACCTGCCGCAGCGTCACGAAAACGATCGCCTCAAACCCGAGCCCGACGGCGGCGGGGTCGATGTCCGCGCGGTAGCCCCGGATCACCCCCGACGACTCCAGGTCGCGCAGCCGCCGGTGGCACGGCGCCACCGTGAGTCCCACCTTTGCGGCCAGCGCAGTGGCAGTCATCCGGCCGTCTTCTTGGAGGTGGCGCAAGATATTTCTGTCAATATGGTCAATCACGCAATTATCTTACCGAGTCGCTGCAATTCCGGAGTAAATCAGGGAACACTTGTGGCGGCATTTTCCCTAGAGTTTCTCCTATCAGCACATCGTAGGAGGCCGCATTGAATCCCCAGTTATTCCTCGCATTCCTGGTGGTTGCCGGCGTCCTTGCCTGCACCCCGGGCGTGGACTGGGCCTACTCCATCGCGGCGGGCCTGAAACAGCGCAGCTTCGTCCCCGCGGTGGCCGGCCTGTGCGGCGGCTATGTCCTGCACACAGTGCTGATGGTGGCGGGACTGGCCGCCTTGCTCGCTGGCCTTCCGGGCGTCCTCGGGTGGCTGACCGTGGCCGGCTCCGCTTACCTGCTGTGGCTGGGCTTCGGCACCATCCGCTCATGGCGCGGCGCCACTTTCAGCACGAGCGAGGCTCCCCAGGCAGAGTCCAACCAGTTCCGTACCTTCCTCCAGGGCGTGGGCACGAGCGGGATCAATCCCAAGGGGCTGCTGTTCTTCGTGGCGCTGGTTCCCCAGTTCGTCAGCCCGGAGGCGTCCCTGCCCGTTCCGGTGCAGTCCGCGCTGCTGGGCCTGACATTCGTCCTGCTGGTGGCTGTCGTGTACACCTGCGTGGCCCTGCTGTCCCGGAAGCTGCTGCACTCGCGGCCCGGGGCCGCCCGGCGGGTAACCCTTGCCAGCGGGATCATCATGGTGGCGCTGGGGTCCGTGCTGCTGTCGGAGCAGCTGATTCCCCTGGCGGCCGGGATCACCTGGCAGTAGCACCCTCCAGTGCCAGGCTAGGCCTTGCGCTCCATGAACCATTCGGTGAAGGCCGTGGCGCGCCCGGCCGGTCCAAGCCGGACTACCCAGAGGTTCTCGTAGCTGGGGCGGTCCCCCAGATACGTGGTGCGTCCCTGGACGAAATGCAGGTCACCGTCCGAGCCGAGCGGCGACCACTCAAAGGTCCATTCGTCTGGCTCGTCTGCCGCCGTCAGCCAGCGTTCCACGATCTGTTCGTGCCCGCGCCACGCATCCGGGTCGTAGGGCCGGGTGGCGTACACTGCGTCCTCCGTGAAGAGTGCCCGGATGTCCTCGGGCTTATTGGTGGTCCACGCCGTAATGTACTTTTCCATCCACTGCCTGATTGCATCGCTCATTGGTCCGTTGTACCCCGACCCGGCACCGCCTACAAGGGTCCCGCTGCCCGGGGGGGCAGTACCGGCCCGCGGATCATTCCCGGTCCAGCTGTTTCCATTCCTGTTCCCAGAGCCTGCGCTCTTCAACGTCCTTGCGGATGACTTCAAAGGTTTCCAGTTCGGCGGGCTTCCCCCGCAGCCAGTCCCGGGGATTGAGTGATTTCCGCCCGTTGTCCAACAGCAGCAGGGCGCGGTCCGTCAGGGCATCGTTGCGTAACGCAAGATGCGTCTTGCGGCGCCGTAGAACCTCCTTCAGCGCGGACTGGGCTGAAGTGTGGGCCCCGAGCCGCCGCAACGAACGGGCGCGAAGCAGCAGCAGCGCAGCTGCGAGGTCATCGGAATTAAGCAGCCCTTCAGTCCAGACCACCACCTCCTTGTCCCGCCCCAGGGAGTGCGCCAGCGAACAGCGGGCCAGGGCGGCAGGCAGCGACGGCGGCAGCGAGGACACGGTTTGCAGCGCCGCCTCAAGGTGGCCCGTTTCCCGCAGCGAGTGCGAAAGTGCCAGGAACACGGCTTCCTCACTGAACAGCACCGGAACGTCAATGCGTTCGGCAACTTCAACCCGGGTGACCACGCGCGTCAGGTAGCCGGACGCGAACTGGTTGGCGTCGTCGTCGTTCCTGGTGGTGAGGCCCCGCTGCAGCAGCTCCGAGGCGCGCAGGTATCCGCCTTGCTTGTAGGCGAGGAGCCCGGCCATGACGTAGCACAGCCCGGCCCACCCCGGGTAGGCGCGGCCGGCGGCGATCAGCCGGTTGGGGTCGGTGTTGTGGAAGACCGCGTCGTACACCGTCTTGGCAGCCTTCCCCGGGAGCCGCTTGAGCCTGGGGACGGGGCCGTCCACGCTAAGGAGAGCACCGTTCCGGCCGCCCAGGGCGGTGTGCAGGATCCCGCCGACACCGTCGGCGAGGTCACGCACCGGCGTGCGGACCTGCGCGTCGCCGAACGGGGTGAGGTCTCGGCTGTCGCGGTAAATCGGTCCTGAGGTCTGTCCGGCGCTCATGCTTCCATGCTAGTGGTGCACGCTTGGCAGCCGCTGGGAGCCTAACTGACGGCGGCCACCCAGACACCGATAATCCAGGTGCTCGCGGCGAGGCAGGCCAGGCCAAACTCCACGAGCATGCCCACGCCGGTGGCTTTCAGGGCTGCCCAGCTAGTGGTCATGGCGGTCCGGAAGTCACGCGTGCGGTGTGATTCGCTGAGCAGCAGGCCGGCAGCGAACCCCACAAAGAGCCCCACCACCGGGATGAGGAACATGCCCACCACTCCAAAGACAAGCCCGGTCACCACGCTGCGGCTGGGGATGCGATGCTCCCTGAGTTTCCGTCCCGTGAGCACGGCACTGGCAGCCATTCCCGCCAGCACGAAGGCCAGGCCCACCCCGAACACCACCCACCCGGCTGTTCCGGCGCCACCCCAGATGGCCCAGGCCAGCAGGCTGAGTCCAATGAGGATGCTGCCCGGCAGCACGGGGATAACGGTGCCGGCCACGCCCACAACGATGGCAAGGCCGCAGAGGACGGTCACGAGGATCTCGGGGTTCATGCCCCCAGTCTAGGGTTGCCTGCGGCGGGCAGCGCCCGGCGGCTGCTTTCGAAAACGACGACGGCGGCGCCTCCCCAGCACGGGAGGCACCGCCGTCGAACTTCATGGCGGAGGATGCTCCGCTGTTACTCCGCCTCGACCGCTGCGGCCACGGCGGCGGAAACGGCCGGTGCGACTCGCGGATCCAGCGGGCTGGGCACGATGTAGTCGGCGGACAGCTCTGCTTCGGCCAGTTCAGCGATGGCGCGGGCGGCGGCAAGCTTCATGGCGGGCGTGATCCGGCGGGCGCCGGCGTCCAGCGCTCCGCGGAAGATTCCAGGGAAGGCCAGCACGTTGTTGATCTGGTTGGGGAAGTCGCTGCGTCCCGTGGCCACAACGGCGGCGTAGCGTGAGGCGACCTCCGGCAGGACTTCGGGATCCGGGTTGGAAAGGGCGAACACGATGGAGCTGTGGTTCATGAGCTTCAGGTGCTCCTCGTCCAGCTTCGAGGAAGAGACGCCGATGAACACATCGGCTCCGAGCAGCGCCTCGCCGGGGCCGCCGGTGATTCCGCGCGGGTTGCTGCGCTGCGCCATCTGGCCCTTCTTGCTGGCGGGGTCGGCTGCGATGTCCGCGCGGTCCTTGTTGATGACGCCGCGTGAATCGAGCAGGACGACGTCCTGGATGCCGGCGGTGAGCAGGATTTCCGCGACAGCGATGCCCGCGGCACCTGCACCGGAAACCACAACGCGGAGTCCTTCGAGTTCGCGGCCGGTCACCTTCGCTGCGCCGGTCAGCGCGGCGAGGGCCACGACGGCGGTGCCGTGCTGGTCATCGTGCATAACGGGGCAGTCCAGGGCTTCGATGAGCTTTTCCTCAAGCTCGAAGCAGCGCGGAGCGGAGATGTCCTCAAGGTTCACGGCGCCAAAGCTGGGGCGCAGGCGTACCAGGGTCTCAACGATCTCGTCCACGTCGGTGGTGTTCAGTACCAGCGGTATGGAGTCCAGGTCACCGAAGGCCTTGAAGAGCGCGGACTTGCCTTCCATGACGGGAAGCGACGCGCTGGGGCCGATGTTGCCGAGGCCCAGCACGGCGGTGCCGTCGCTGACCACAACCACCAGACGCTGGGCCCAGGTAAGGGTCTTGGCGAGCTCGGGTTCGCCGTGGATGGCGCGGCTGACCTGGGCGACACCCGGAGTGTAGGCAATGGAAAGATCGCGCTTGCTGGACAGCGGAACCGTGCTGGAGATGGACAGCTTGCCGCCCTGGTGGGCTTCGAAGATCTCCTGGTCGGTCAGCACGGTTGCCTCCTCGGAGGAACTGGCGGAGCTGTCAGCGGGAGTGATTGTTTCAGTGGACACGTCGTTGTCTCCTGGGGCTAGCCGTGGGCACACGGCACATGAAGGCTCAAGCACATAGGAGGCTCAAGGTGGGCTGGCTGGAAATTCTGCGGCCCAAGGGATGGTGGGGCCGCGGTGAAGCTCCTGCAAGGTACGGGCTGCTAGCCGCTCCGGTTCTGCAATGGTAAACAGACGCGCGGCGGCGGAATGGACACTGGGCCGACCACCCGGCATGATAAAACGTTTATTCATACTTCCAGGTGAGCTACGTCACTTAAATTTGCCGTCATGAATGCCTTGGTGGTCTAGACCGGTTACGCCTGCGCTAGCAGCGGGCGAGGAGCGAACACGCTTTTTTCAGGTCCTCTTCGGCCCCGAACAGTGACAGCCTGCGGCAGCGGACTGCCTGCACCAGGCCGGAGACGGTCAGCAGCAGAACGCGGGATTTGGCGGCGTCACCGGTTGCCGCCGTGACGGCCTGCTCTGCGATCACGTCGATCTCGCGCAGGAGAACCGTAGTGTCCTTGTCCTTTGCGTAGACGCACTGGCTCAGGCATTGCTCCACGGCTGGCTGCATCAGCCGCATGTGGAAGATTTCCATCATCACGCCCGCAACGGAATGGACACGGCCTCCGCCGGATTCCGGCCAACTTCCCACCTGCAGCTCTCCCAGCTGCTTCCGGTAGAGGCCCAGCATCAGGTGGGTGGGGGAAGGAAAGTACCGGTACAGGGTTCCCAGCGGAACATTGGCTTTCGCGGACACCTCGGACAGGCTCACGGAGTCCAGCCCTTTCCGCGCGAATCCTGCGGCGGCATCCAGGATCCGGGCGTAGCGGATCTGTTGTCTGGGCAGGGTCGGCGGCGACGCCATGGGGGGAAGATCTGGATTGAGTTCAAGCATCAGCAGCGTTCCGGGAGTGGGTTTCGTATAGCGGTCAGGCGATCCCCATCACAGCACTGCCGCAGCAATTCGAGTCCACTATACGGCACCGGTCATGGCGCCGATTAGTCAAAACGGTGGGCTCCGGCGCCGCCGCGGTGCGCCGTTTTCAGTCCACGCCTTTGATCTTCACCACGAACACAGCGCCCAGCAATCCGATCACTGCGGCGGCGACGTACAGCGAAACGTAGCCGCCCCACAGCGTGACGAACGGGAATGCAATGAGGGGTGCCAGGACCTGCGGCAGCGAATTGGCAATGTTAATGACGCCGAGGTCCTTGCCGCGGTCCAGGGCGCTGGGCAGAACCTGGGTGATGAGGGCGAAGTCCACTGCCAGGTAGGCGCCGAAGCCGATTCCCAGGACCGTAGCGCCCGCTATGGCGCCCGCCCAGTTGGGAGCAAATGCGAGGATCAGCGACGCGACGGCGATGATCACAGACGAGGCGATAACCAGCGGCTTCCGTTTGCCCATGCGGTCGCTGAGCGGACCGCCGATCACGCTGGTGACGATCACCATCACCGCGTACAGGCCGGTAAGGATCAGCACGCCGAAGGCGGGCTCGATCCCTTGCGTCTCCTTCAGGTGCACTGCATCCGTCAGGAAGAACAGCAGGTACAGGGTGACCATGTGGTTGCCGATGTTCACCAGCAGTCGGGTCAACCAGGCCCAGGCGAAGTCCGGATAGAGGAGGGGCGAGATCCAGAAACCCCTGGCAAAACCGGCCAGGCTGAATGGCGGGCGTGCCTCCGCGGGCAGCGGCACGTCGTCGCTCTTGAAGAAATACAGTGCCACGCCGGCAATCAGCGCTCCCGCGCACACCAGGTACCCCACCCCGAAGTTCCCGCTGACGACGGCGGCGATCACCGCGCCGATCAGGATTCCCACCGTCTGCCCCATCGCGGCGAGCCCGCCCACGGCACCTCGCTGAGGCACCGGCACACGGTCCGGGATCGCGGCGGTAATGGCGGCGTAGGCGCCATTACAGCCTGCCTGGACCAGGCACCAGAGGATGGTCATGACAGCCACGTTCGGAGCGCCGGCCAGGGCAATGAGTGCGGCTGCGCCAAGAACAGCCCCGAACACAACCCACGGCACCCGGCGGCCCAGCCGTGATGTGGTGCGGTCACTGAAGGCGCCGAAGAGCGGGTTGGCCACCAGGGAGACAGCGGCTCCGGCGCCGGTGACGAGCGCCAGAATGGCTTCCTTGTCACCTTCGCTGAAGTGCGCGGCCTGCTGTCCGAGCAGAACCTGGATGGGGCCGAAGAAAGCCGCGTTGATTCCCACATTCACCAGCACCACGCCGGTGGTCCAGAGCGGACGGACGCGCCGCTCCGGTTCGGCGAGCGCCGCCGTCGGGCTTCCCGCTTGCGGCGAGGCCACAGCGGAGGGGTCCGGGACGTGCCCCGGCAGATCTGACAGGCTCATGGCGGCTCCCCCGGGAACTGATGATTGGTGTCCGATCAGACTATCGTGAGCATCACGGCCCGCATGCGGGTTGTGATGCCCCCCCGATAAGCCGATTCCAAGGAGGACCAATGACCGCTTCCGCAGCCACCCCGGAAACCCCCGACAACGAAGGCATCCCCGAGAGCCGCAGAATCAACACTGCCGACCTTTACGACGAACGGGGCGAGGAACTCGATTCCATCGCGCTGCAGTTCCAGTCGCTGGGCGGCCTCTCGCACTTCAGCGGGCCGGTCCGCACCATCCGGTGCCTGGAGGACAACGCCCTGGTTAAGTCCACGCTCGGAACCCCGGGCGACGGCGCCGTGCTGGTGGTGGACGGTGCCGGTTCCCTGCGGACGGCGCTCATGGGGGACATGATCGCCGCGAGCGCCGTCGCAAACGGCTGGGCCGGCGTCGTCATCAACGGCGCCATCCGGGACCGCGAGGTCCTGGCCGACCTGCCGCTCGGCGTCAAGGCGCTCGGCAGCAATCCGCGCAAGAGCGCCAAAACCGGCGCAGGCCAAACGGAAGTGGATCTGGAGATCGACGGAGTCACGGTGCGCCCGGGCGCCATGATCTGGTGTGATCCGGACGGCATCCTGGTGGAACGCCAAGGTTAATTCTTCATTTCGCAGCGGCTTCGCAGGATAAAGGGAACAAATCGCAAAGTAAGATAGTTACTGAAAGCAACTATCAAGCTTGATCCCCTTTTCTTTGTAATGGAGCAGTCATGTCCAAAACCGCCGCCGGGCCCGTAGCCGGGGACGTCCTGACGAAGCGTCAGACCATCACAGTGATGGTGGGTCTCATGCTCGGCATGTTCCTGTCCTCGCTGGACCAGACCATCGTGTCCACGTCGATCTACACCATCGCCAACGACCTCGACGGGCTCTCCCTGCAGGCCTGGGCCACCACCGCGTACCTCATCACCTCCACGGTGAGCACACCGCTGTACGGCAAGCTCAGCGACATCTTCGGACGCCGGCCGCTCTACCTGACCGCCATCGTAATTTTCCTGGCGGGTTCGCTGTATGCCGGTTCGGTGCACTCCATGACCGAACTGGCCATCGCACGCGGCATCCAGGGCATGGGCGCCGGCGGCCTGCTGGCCCTCGCGCTGACCATCATCGGCGACATTGTGGCCCTCAAGGACCGGGCCAAGTTCCAGGGCTACTTCATGTCCGTCTTCGGCATCTCCTCGGTCCTCGGCCCCGTGGTGGGCGGCGCCTTCGCCGGGTCCGCGAACATCCTGGGCTTTGACGGCTGGCGCTGGGTGTTCTTCATCAACCTGCCCATCGGGCTGGCCGCACTGGCCGTCGTCTTCCTCTACCTGCACCTGCCCGCCAAACACGTCAAGCAGAAGATCGACTACTGGGGCGCCGCGGCCATCACGCTGGCCATCGTTCCGCTGCTCCTCGTAGCCGAACAGGGCCGCAGCTGGGGCTGGACCTCGGCGGCGTCCCTCCTGTGCATCGGACTGGGCATGGTGGGCATCATCGCGTTCCTGCTGGCCGAGAAACGCGCCGGCGATTACGCCCTGATTCCGCTCCGGCTCTTCCGGAACCTCACGTTCGGCCTGTCCTCATTGCTGAACTTCATCATCGGCATCGGCATGTTCGGCGCCATCGCGATGCTCCCGATGTACCTCCAGCTGGTCAAGGGCCTCACCCCCACCGAGGCCGGCCTGATGATGATCACCTTCACCGTGGGCATCCTCACCGGTTCCATCACCGCCGGACGGACCATCTCGGCGTCAGGCACCTACCGGATCTTCCCCATCATGGGCACTGCCGTTCTCACCGCGGCCGCCACCGTGATGGGCTTCTCGCTGGGCGTCGACACCGCGCTCTGGGTGCCGGGCCTCATCGCGGTGTTCTTCGGCCTGGGCCTGGGCTTCTGCATGCAGCCCCTCACGCTGGCCATGCAGGTGTCCGTTCCTCCGAAGGACATGGGCGTGGGCACCTCCTCCGCGGCGTTCTTCCGGTCCATGGGCGGCGCCGTGGGCACCGCGGTCTTCATTTCCATGCTGTTCAGCCTGGCCGCGGACCGCATCGCCACCGGCATGAAGGATGCCATGCAGAACGCCGACTACCTGAAGGTCCTGAAGGACCCCGCCGTGGCCGCCGACCCTGCCAACGCCAAGCTGTACGAGTTCTTCAAGAACGGCGCCACCAACGACTCCCTCAACGACACCAGCTGGCTGCACACGGCCAACCCCGTGCTCACCCGCCCCATCACCGAGGGCTTCGCACAGTCGATCGACGCCGTGATGCTCACTGCAGCCGTGCTGACCGGGGTTGCCTTCCTGATCAGTTTCGCGCTGCCGAAGAAGAAGCTGACGGACCCGAAGACGGCTTCAAAGGAGGCGGTGGCGGCCCACTAAGCCCGTCCACCGTTCCTGCGCATGCCACGGGAGGCGGCCTTCTAGGCTGCCTCCCGTGTTGTTTCCTTCGTCCACCCGCCCTAAGTGGAACCTCACAGCGTGAAGTGGCACACTGTTTAGCGCGTGTGCGCCGGCCAACAGGGCCGGTTCCGTGGTCAACGATGTCCGCACAGCTAAAAACCCAACGCATCAAAAAGCCCAAGGGAGATCCATGTCCACATCCAGCACCGAAGGCCGCCCTGGCGTTCCCCGCAAGGTGATCGGCCTCGCAATCGCGGGAGCGGTGGGCGGGTTCCTCTTCGGCTTTGATTCCTCCGTAGTCAACGGCGCGGTGGACGCCATCAAGGACGAATTTGCCTTGAGCGAGGCCGTCACCGGCTTCGCCGTGGCCGTGGCCCTCGTGGGCTGCGCTGCCGGCGCCTTCCTCGCGGGCAAGGTGGCCGACAAGTACGGCCGCATCCCCGCCATGAAGCTCGGCGCCATCCTGTTCCTGGTGAGCGCCGCCGGCACCGGCTTCGCGTTCGGCGTCTGGGACCTGATCTTCTGGCGCCTGGTGGGCGGGCTCGGCATCGGCCTGGCCTCCGTCATTGCCCCTGCGTACATCTCGGAGATCTCGCCGCGGCATGTGCGCGGCCGGCTTGCGTCGCTGCAGCAGTTGGCCATCACCACCGGTATTTTCGCCGCCCTCCTCTCAGACGCGCTGTTCGCCAACTCGGCAGGCGGCGCGGACCAGCCGCTCTGGCTCGGACTCGAGGCCTGGCGGTGGATGTTCCTCGCCGGTGCCGTCCCCGCCGTCGTGTACGGCTGGATCGCCTACACCCTGCCCGAATCCCCGCGCTTCCTGGTCTTCAAGGGCAAGGAGGACGAGGCACGCAAGGTGTTCCAAACCATCGCCCCGGCAGAGGACACCGACCGCCATATCCGCGAAATCCAGTCCGCCATCGAGGAAGACAAACTCGCAGGCCAGAAGGGCTCACTCCGCGGGAAGGTCTTCGGCCTCCAGGCCGTGGTGTGGATCGGCATCACGCTCTCCGTGCTGCAGCAGTTCGTGGGCATCAACGTGATCTTCTACTACTCCACCACCCTGTGGAAGGCCGTGGGCTTCCAGGAGAAGGACTCGCTCACGATTTCGGTGGCCACGTCCGTCACCAACATCCTGGTCACCCTCGTAGCCATCGCACTGGTGGACCGCATCGGACGGCGCCCCATCCTGCTGGCAGGCTCCGTGGGCATGGCCGTTTCGCTGGGGGCCATGGCCCTGGCCTTCGCCTCGGCAACCGGGTCCGGTGAGCAGATTTCACTGCCCGGCGCCTGGGGTCCGGTTGCCCTCGTGGCCGCCAACGTCTTCGTGGTCAGCTTCGGCGCCTCGTGGGGCCCGCTGGTATGGGTGCTCCTCGGCGAAATCTTCCCGTCCCGGATCCGCGCCCGCGCACTGGGCCTCGCCGCGGCTGCCCAGTGGATCGCCAACTTCGCCATCACCCTGAGCTTCCCCGTGATGGCGGCAGCTTCACTGCCCCTGACGTACGCCATGTACGCGCTGTTCGCGGCGGCGTCGTTCTTCTTCGTGATGTTCAAGGTTCCGGAGACCAACGGGATGTCCCTGGAACAGGCGGAGACGCTGTTCGTGCCGAAGGGCACCGTCAAGGTCTAGCCGACGCTCTCTCACTTTTGGACCGAAAAGCACAAACGCTCTCTCACCCCGGCACGGCAGGTGAGAGAGCGTTTGTGGCAAACCGGCAGGAAGTGAGAGAGGGTCGTTCGGACTAGACCACGTGGGGTTCGTGGGCCGCCAGGAAGCGGCGTCCGCCAAAGGCAATCGCGATGGCAACCACCATGGCCAGGGCGCCGGCGAAGAACGGAACCTGCGGGCCGAAGTGCTCCCCCAGCTGGGCGGCAGCGAAGGGTGCCAGTGCGCCTCCCATCCAGCGCACGAAGTTGTAGCCGGCGGACGCCACTGGACGCGGGGAGTCGGAAACGCCCATGGCCAGTTCCGTGTACACCGTGTTGTTGATGCCCAGCAGCGCACCTGAAACCACCACCAGCACGACGACGGCGGGAACCGAGTGCCCGGCGGCCAGCCCCAGCCCTGCCAGGTCCAGCATCAGGACGGCCAGCGTGCCGGTGAGCACTTTGGTGGCGCCGAACCGGTTCTGCAGCACAGGCGCCACAAAGACCGAGAAGACCGCGACGGCCACGCCCCAGCCGAAAAACACCCCGCCGATGCCGTAAGCGTCCATGCCGAGGATGAACGGCGTGAAAGCCAGGATGGTGAAGAAGCCGTAGTTGTAGAACAGGCCGCTGGCCGCCGTCGTGCGCAGTCCCTTGTGGCCCAGGGCGAGCAGGGGGTCGCGGAGCCTGACCTTCCGCTCCGGCAGCGGGGTTGTGGGGAGCAGCCCGATGAGGGCAATAAAGGCCGCTGCCATGAGCACGGCGGTGCCGAAGAACGGTGCCCGCCACTGCCAGCCGCCCAGCAGGGCACCCAGGAGCGGGCCGAGGGAAATGCCCAGGCCCAGGGCCGCCTCATAGAGGATGATCGCCGTGCCGGCGCCCCCGCTGGCCACTCCCACAATGACGGCGAGGGCGGTGGCCACGAAGAGCGCGTTGCCCAGGCCCCACCCGGCACGGAAGCCGATCAGTTCACCGACGCTGCCTGACATTCCGGACAGCGAAGCGAAGACCACGATCACCGACAGGCCGATCAGCAGGGTCTTCTTGCCGCCGATCCGGGAAGATACAAAACCGGTGATCAGCATGGCCACCGCAGTGACCAGGAAATAGCTCGTGAACAGCAGGGACACCTGGCTTGGGGTGGCGTCCAGGTTCTTGGCGATCGCCGGGAGGATCGGATCCACCAGCCCGATCCCCATGAATGCGAATACCGCAGCGAGGGCCGTGGCCCATACCGCCTTGGGCTGCTTGAGCAAGGAGGCCTTCTCGGCTTCCAGGGTTTCTTCTACTGCTGGCCGCGTGGCGGCGAGCTGGCCTTCCATGAAGGGCACTCCTAGGTTGTGGGTATTAGTTGTGAAGGGTTCCGTTAATCTTTTCGATCACCGGGAGCGCGGCGGCGAGGGCCTGCCGGTCATCATCGGTGAGGGTTTCGAGGATTCCGGCCATGACGGCGTTGCGCCGCTCATTGGCGGAGTCGACGGCGGCGCGGCCTTCTGCGGTCAGCACCACCCGCACAGCGCGCGAATCGTCCGGATCGGGGTCGCGGCGCACGAGGCCGGCCTTCTCGAGCTTGATGATCTGCTCGGTGGCGCTGGGCACCCGGACGCCCAGGTTCCTGGCTATTTCGCCGACCCGGACGCCGTCGCCAAGCAGCATCCTGAGCGTGCTGAGCTGCGCGGCGCTGAGCTCGCCCTCCGCGTCGAGGCGGCGGACCAGGTAGACGCTGTGGCGGAGCGCTTCCCGGAAATCCTGGGCGAGGGTCTGCAGCGCGACGGGCGCGGACTGAACGTTGTTCATAGTTAGGTAGCCTAACAGTTAGGGTACCTAAAAATCAACCAAACGCTCTCTTACTTTTCGCACGAAAAGGCCAAACGCTCTCTCCCTTCGGGCCGCCTCACGGGGCGTCAAAGCGTGAGCTTCATGCCTTCATGGCTGGCTGCGAAGCCGAGACGTTCGTAGAAGCGGTGGGCATCTCTGCGGGACTTATGGGTGGTCAGCTGCATCAACGAGCACCCCCGACGGCGGGACTCGTCGGCTGCCCACGTAACCATGGCAGCTCCGATCCCAAGGCCACGCAACTGCGCAGACACCCTCACGGCTTCGATTTGGCTGCGCCAGGACCCCCGCCGGGAGAGGCCCGGAATGAAGCTCAGCTGGAACGTGGCCACAACCGGGCCGGCCGGCTTCCCCTGCCCAAGGAGCTCGCCGACGACCAGAAGGTGGCAAGGATCGGCGTCGATCGCTTCGAAGGCACGCTGATACGGTGCCATGTCCGAGGTGTCCTCGCGGCTCGCACCCAACCGGTCGTCAGCCAGCAGCTCCAGGATCAGGGGGAGGTCAGCCCGCGTCGCGCGGCGGAGGCGGAGAATGCCGCCGTCGACGTCGAGGGTCAGCAGGGCGGGCTGGTCCGGGAGGGCGGGCTGGTTGAATCGCTCGGAGGTCACGCGACCAGCCTGCCACAGACGCCCTCTCACTTCCGACGCAAAAAACACAGACGCCCTCTCACCCGGCCAGGCGGTGGACCAGTTCAGGGTGAGAGAGCGTCTGTGAAAAAGCGGGAGGAAGTGAGAGAGCGTCGGCAGGGGAGGCCTTAGGCCTTGACCTCCGCCTTGACCTCTTCCACCAGCGCCTCGACGGCGGCAAAGAGCGGATGCCCGGGCGTCAGGCCGGTCACCTTCTCCGTGGCCTCGGCGGCCGTGGACGACGCCACGATCTGCGCCAGCTCGGCGGCCTCGGCGTCGGCGGGATCATTGAATCTCAGGGCAGCGGCAATGGCTCCCAGAAGCGCCTCCGGCACGATTCCGCGTTCGGCCAGCTCCGCTGCCGGGCCGATGAACCGCTCGTGCCGGCTGAGCTTGCGGAGCGGTGCCCTGCCCACCCGGTTGACGGTGTCCGGGAGGTGCGGGTTGGTGAAGCGGCCCAGGATCTTCTCCACGTAGGCTTCCTGCTCCTCGCGGTTGAAGCCGTGCTTGTGGATCAGCAGCTCCTTGGTCTCGTCCAGGACAGCGCGCACATCCGCAGCCACATCCTGGTCCGCCATGGCCTCGGAGATCTTGCTTAGCCCCGCCTCGAACCCGAAGTACGCAGCGGCGGCGTGCCCGGTGTTCACGGTGAACAGCTTCCGTTCGATGTACGGCTCCAGGTTGTCCACAAACGTGGCGCCCGGGATGACCGGCACATTGTCCCCGAAGGGCGTCCGGTCGATGACCCACTCGTAGAACGTCTCCACCGTGACATCCAGGCCCTTGCCCGGCTCCTGGTTGGGGACGATCCGGTCCACGGCCGTGTTGGCGAACACGGCCACGGCCTCGAGCGGTCCCGCAGCGGGGTCCCACTGCGCTGCCACTTCATCCCGCAGGATGTCCGTGGCGTTGATGGCGTTCTCACACGCCATCACCTGCAGCGGGGCCAGCCCGGCGGCCCTCGCGGCGATGCCCTTGGCAATCACGGGGGCCACGAACTTGAGGATGTGCGGCCCCACCGCCGTGGTGACGACGTCCGCCGTCGCGATTTCCGCCACCACGTCCGCTTCCTGGGTCGCGGAGTTGAGCGCCCGGAAGTTATCCACGGTCCGGACCGTGGGGTTGTCCCCCACCTCGTGGACGTCGTAGCTGTCCGCGGCGGCGAGCTGAGAGATCAGCTCCTCCGCGACGTCGGCAAACACGAGCTCGTAGCCTGCCTGGTGCAGCAGCAGTCCCACAAAGCCGCGGCCGATGTTCCCGGCTCCAAAATGGACAGCCTTCACTATGCGTTGACCTTTCCGAACAGTTCCAGCACTTCGTCAACCGTGGTGGCCGCCTCGAGCTGTGCCACCTGGGCCTTGTTGGTGAACACCTTCGCGATGGAGGACAGGATCTGCAGGTGCTCGTTGTTGATGCCGGCCACGCCCACCACAAACTTGACCTCCTTGCCGTTCCAGTCGATGCCGTTCGGGTAACGGATCACGGACACGGCGGACTTCATGATGTGGTCCTTGGCGGCGTTGGTGCCGTGCGGAATGGCCAGGAAGCTCCCCATGTACGTGGACACGGATTCCTCGCGTTCGTGCATGGCATCGATGTAGCCACTGTCCACGGCGCCGCGGTCCAGCAGCAGCCGGCCCGCTTCGTCGATTGCGGCGTCGCGGGTGGTGGCCGTGCCATTGAGCACAACGCTGTCAGCCACCAGGATGTCCGACGGCGTTGCGGCTTCGGCAGCTGACGGGGCTGCAGTCGCCACTGGCGCCGCAGCGGCAGCGGGAGCAGCGGCGCCAGCCGTTCCTTCGGTGTTGCTGCTCTTGACCAGCTCCACGATCTCGTCATAGCGCGGGCTGTTCATGAAGTTGTCCACGGATACGTGCACGGCGCTGCCCGTGGCGGGTTTGGCCCGCTCGGTCAGGTCCTGGTGGGTGATGACCACATCGTAGGTGTCGCTCAGGTTCGCAATGGCGGAGTTGGTGACCTTGACGTCGGGGAAGCCGGCCGCCTTGATCTTGTTCCGCAGAACCGAAGCGCCCATGGCGCTTGAGCCCATGCCGGCGTCGCAGGCAAACACGATGTTCTTGATGGGGCCAGCCATAACGGCCGTCGTTGCTCCCGCACCGGTCAGGGTGGAGGAGATGGAGCTCTTTTTGCCCTTCATGGACTCCATCCGGGAGGTGGCGGCGCTCAGGCTGTCCTCCTCGGTTTCGCCCACGGGGGTCTTGCTGGACTTCAGGATCACCGAAGCGATCAGGAAGGACACCGTGGCGGCGAGCAGCACGGACAGCGCCACTCCGAAGTAGCTGTCGCTGGCGGTCGCGGCGAAGACGGCGATGATGCTGCCCGGGGCGGCCGGGGAGCGCAGGCCTGCGCCGGTGAGCACCAGGGTGAAGATGCCCGTCATCCCGCCTCCGATTGCGGCCAGGATGATGATGGGCTTCATCAGTACGAACGGGAAGTAGATTTCGTGGATACCGCCAACAAACTGGATCAGGGCGGCGCCGGGGGCTGACGCCTTGGCCAGGCCCTTGCCGAAGATCATGTACGCAAGCAGGATGCCCACGCCGGGACCCGGGTTGGCTTCGAGCAGGAACAGGATGGATTTTCCGTTTTGCAGTGCCTGTTCCGTACCCAGCGGCGTCAGGATGCCATGGTTCACGGCGTTGTTCAGGAACAGTACCTTGGCCGGCTCGATGAAGATGCTGGTGAACGGCAGCAAGCCGTTGTTGACCAGGAATTCGACGACGGAACTGGCGCCGTTGCTGAAGGCCTTCACCACCGGGCCGATCACCAGCATGCCCACGATGGCCATGGCTGCTGCCACGATGCCTGCGGTGAAGTTGTCGATCAGCATCTCGAAGCCCGGCTTGACCCGGCCTTCCCAGATCTTGTCCAGCTTCTTCATGATCCATGCGGTCAGCGGGCCCATGATCATGGCGCCGATGAACATGGGGATGTCCGTACCGACGATCACGCCCATAGTTGCGGCCGCGCCGACAACGCCGCCACGGACGCCGTGGACCATGCGACCGCCGGTGTAGCCGATCAGGAGCGGAAGCAGGAAGGTGATCATCGGGCCAACGAGCTTGGCCAGTTCCTCATTGGGAGTAAAGCCCGCCGGAATGAAGAAGGCCGTGATGATGCCCCAGGCGATGAAAGCGCCGATGTTGGGCATGATCATTCCGGACAGGAACGTCCCGAATTTCTGGACGCCAACCCGCAGGCTGGTGCGGGGTTTTGCAACTGTCTCTGTTGCCATGTGATTTCCTAACCGTGATTCCTGCTGCACCGCAGGATGGTCCGATATTTTCGACGACTAGCTGGTGGAACTTGTGGAGATCCGGTGGAGCCATTCGAGAAAGAGCTTGAGTTCCGAGCTGGAGAGCTGATCCGAGTGCGATGCCTGGAGCGCGGCGTTCAAGGCGATTGCTGCGACCACAACCGACGATTTACCGGACGTGTCGGGACCGGCGCCGTTGGCCTGCTCCGCGGACACCGCGAAAATCATGGCGTCACGGGTCATGGTGGATAGTTCAAGGTTGCGTTCCGCGGCAGGTTCCGCAATCAGCATCAGCGTCACGCCCACGTTCGCCGCCAGTATGCTTCTGGCCGCCTCACGCGGCTGCACGTTCAGCTGCCCTGCCACTGCCGCTTTGTTCAGCATTTCCTCCATGAGCGCCTCGGCATCGGCGACGATGGCCGGACGGCTCTCAGGACGAATGTTGCCAAACATGACCAGGTACAGTTCCGGCTGGTTCAGCCCGAACTGCACATGGTTGTCCCACATCCGCCTGATGTCTTCCAGCGGATGTCCGGACGGCGCGAAGTCGCGTTCGCCGGCCACGTACTCTTCGAAACCCGCCGCGACGACGGCGTCAAACAGCCCTTCCTTGTCACCGAAGTGGTGGTAGAGGGTGGGAGCGGAGACCCCTGCCAGCTGGGTGATCTGGCGGGTGGAAACTGCCGCGCCCCCGGAGTTGGCCAGCAGTTCGGCGGCTGCACGCAGCAACCGAACTTTGGGCGGAAGCTGGCCATCGAAACTCATAACCGCTACCCTAGCACCTATAGCAACGCTATATGAAGTGCATCACATACAATTTTTTCAGGCACCGCAAAAGCCGTCGGACGTAGCCGTCGCGACGGTCCGGGCAATCGCCCGGGCAACGAATGGCGGGGCCTGCTTACGGCAGAGAACGAGGACCTTCAGTGCAGAACTTCCAAGGAGTAGGCGTCAGCCCCGGCCGGATCATCGGCACCATCCGCCAAATGCCCAAGCCCATCAGTGAGCCGCCGGCAGGCGAACAGCTGCCCGCCGGCGTCACGGCCGAGGACGCGACAGCCGCCCTCAAGTCGGCGTCCCAGGCTGTGCACGACGAACTGAAGGCCCGTGCCGCCCACGCGACGGGCGACGGCAAGGCTGTCCTGGAAGCCACGGCACTGATGGCCAAGGACACCATGCTGATCAAGGGCGCGGCCAAGCTCGTTGCCCGAGGCGTCTCGGGTGAGCGCGCCATCTGGGAGTCCGGCTCCTCCGTCTCGGAAATGCTTCACAACCTGGGCGGCTACATGGCCGAGCGCGCCACGGACGTCCTGGACGTGCGCGCACGGATCGTCGCCGAGCTGCGGGGCGTGCCCGCCCCCGGCATCCCCGCCTCCAACACGCCGTTCGTCCTGGTGGCCGAGGACCTGGCCCCCGCCGACACCGCCACCCTGGACCCGAACAAGGTCCTGGCGCTCGTCACGGCAGGCGGCGGCCCCCAGTCCCACACTGCCATCATCGCCCGCTCCCTCGGCCTTCCTGCCGTCGTCGCCGCAGTAGGCGTGGACGAGCTCCCGGACGGCATGGAGGTCTATGTGGACGGCGCCGCCGGCACCGTCACGTCCGAGCCCGACCAATCCTTGCGTGCCGCAGCGGACGCATGGGCGGCCACAGCTTCCCTGCTGGCCGAGTTCAGCGGCACGGGCGCGACGGCGGACGGCCACCTGGTGCCTCTCCTCGCCAACGTAGGCGGCGGCAAGGATGCCGAGGCGGCCGCGAAGCTCGGCGCCCAGGGGGTGGGACTGTTCCGTACCGAATTCTGCTTCCTGGAACGGGACACCGAGCCCACCGTGGAGGAACAGGCAGCAGCCTACAAGAGCGTCTTTGATGCCTTCCCGGGCAAGAAGGTGGTGCTGCGGACGCTCGATGCCGGCGCCGACAAGCCGCTCCCCTTCCTGACTGACTCCACCGAGCCCAACCCCGCACTGGGCGTCCGCGGCTACCGCACGGACTTCACCACGCCGGGCGTGCTGGACCGCCAGCTGGAAGCAATCGCCCTGGCCGAGAAGCAGTCCGAAGCGGACGTGTGGGTCATGGCCCCGATGATCTCCACGGCGGAAGAGGCCGCCCGCTTCGCCTCCATGTGCGCCGATGCCGGGATCAAAACCCCGGGCGTGATGGTGGAGGTCCCCTCTGCCGCGCTGACGGCCGAGGCCATCCTTCGGGAAGTGGAATTCGCCAGCCTGGGAACCAACGACCTCACGCAGTACGCCATGGCCGCCGACCGCCAACTCGGCCCCTTGGCCGCGCTGAACACGCCCTGGCAGCCCGCCGTGCTGCGCCTCGTCGGCCTCACCGTTGAGGGCTCGCGCGCAGAAGGTCACAACAAACCCGTGGGCGTCTGCGGCGAGGCTGCCGCGGATCCGGCCCTCGCCGTCGTGCTGACCGGGCTGGGCGTCACCACACTGTCCATGACCGCACGCTCCCTTGCGGCCGTGGCCGCCGTGCTCAAGACCGTCACGCTGGCCGAAGCGCAGGACCTGGCCAAATTGGCGCTGTCCGCACCGAGTGCCACTGAAGCCCGGGCCTGGGTGCGCGAGAAGCTGCCCGTGCTCGCCGAACTCGGCCTCTAAAAGCCGCCCACCGACAATCCATCAGGAGAAGCAATGCCCGAACGTACCGCAACCATCGCCAGCCGCTCAGGCCTCCACGCCCGCCCTGCCGCGCTGTTCGCCGAAGCGGCCGGCAATGCCGGCGTTGACGTCACCATTTCCATGCAGGGCGAGCCTGCGGAGGAAGCACTCGATGCCGCCAGCATCCTTTCGCTGATGACGCTGGGGGCCGCCAAGGGAGACGTCGTGGTGCTGCGGGCCGACGGCGACGGCGCCGACCAGGCACTGGATGCTCTGGTCACCCTCCTGGAGACGGACCTCGACGCCGAATAGCGGCGTCGGTACCGGATCATCGATACCGGCCGGGTCACGCCGGGGGCGCTAGGATTTCCGCATGGCACTGATTGCTCCACGCGTGACGGCCGGGCTTCCCGGCGATGAAGCCCTGAATCTGAAGCGTGCCCTCGACGGCAGCCATGACATCACCGTGTTTGTGGACGGCACGGTCCACCGGTTGCCGCCGCAGGCGCGCGACGCCGTCGTGGATCTCCTGAGCCGTTTCAGCCGTGGCGAAGCGGTGACGGTCAGCAGCGTTGAGGAAATGCTGACCACCTCCCAGGCCGCGGACCTCGCCGGGATCTCGCACACGTACCTTCGCAATATGACGGACCGCGGCGAAATTCCGGTGGAGTACCGCGGCACGCACCGTCGGATCCGGCTGGCGGCCATCATGGAGTGGCTGGAGACGCAGAAGAAGACCAAGGCGGCCGGCAGCAGCGACGAGCCGCTTTGATGTAGCGCCGGATGCGATTTGTGAAGCAGTGATAAGGATCAAGCAACGATCCCCGCTTACCGCCGAAACGCCGCAAAGGCCGGGGTTACCCTTTATTTGTGGGTAAGTTCAGAGGGTGGCACATTGTGGCGGGATTCGCCGCCATGCTGCTGACTGCCGCCCTCGGAACGGCCATGGGCCTGAACAACACCGCCGCTTTTATGGCTAGCTGCGTGGCGTTTGTTGCCGTCTCCAAGGGCCTGGAAAGCCACCTCGCCCGCCGCCGGCGCGAAGCTGCCGTCCGCCTCCTCGAGCAAAGCCAGTCCCGGACGTCGGTCGAGGACCGCTGACGCATCTGGCCATGGATGGCCATTGACATGAGGCGGCACCGCTCCCCAGACTTGTTAGCGATAACACTTTGCCGATGGCCCCCTTGGTCCGGCGCGAAAGGGATGCAATGCGCACTGTCAGCGAACTGCCCGGGCTAAGCGGCAGCACCGGAGCCGGAAGCTCCGCTCCGGAATTGAACTGGGCCGGAAACTACCGCTACACGGCCGCTTCGATCCACCGTCCCCGCACCCTCGAGGAAGTCCAGGAGGTGGTGGCCGGCGCCTCGAAAATCCGCGCCCTGGGCTCCCGGCACTCGTTCAATGCCATCGCCGACTCCCCCGGATCGCTGGTCTCGCTTGAAGACCTGGACCCCGGCATCCGCATCGATGCCGCCACTCGTACCGTCACTGTCTCCGGCGGCACCCGCTACGGTACCCTGGCGGAGCAGCTGGAATCTGCCGGCTTCGCATTGTCCAACCTTGCTTCCCTCCCGCATATCTCCGTGGCCGGAGCCATCGCAACCGCGACCCACGGGTCCGGCGATGCCAACGGCAACCTGGCAACGTCGGTTGCCGCACTGGAACTCGTAGCAGCGGACGGAACCGTCCACCGCCTCAACCGCGGCAGCTCGCCCGGCTTTGACGGCGCCGTCGTCGGGCTTGGCGCCCTGGGCGTCGTCACCAAGGTGACGCTGGACATCGAGCCCACCTTCACGGTGCGGCAGGACGTCTTCGAAGCCCTTCCGTGGGACACGGTTCTGGGAAATTTCGACGCCGTCACCTCCAGCGCTTACAGCGTCAGCCTGTTTACGGACTGGAGCGGGGACGACGTGGCGCAGGCCTGGCTCAAGAGCCGCCTATCCGGCTCGGCCGCCAGTTCCGATGCCGGTTCGACCCTGGCTGGCGAGGCCTTCGCCGCCGGCACGTTCTTCGGCGGGACGCGGGCGGGGGTCGCCCGGCACCCCCTGCCCGGAGTCTCGGCCGAAAACTGCACCGAACAGCTCGGGGTTCCGGGGTCCTGGTCCGAGCGGCTGGCGCACTTCCGCATGGCCTTCACCCCCAGCAGCGGCGAGGAACTGCAGAGCGAGTTCTTCGTCCGCCGCGAACATGCCGTGGCCGCCATCGGGGAGCTCCGCGCCCTCTCGGACCGCATCACCCCGTTGCTGCTTGTCTCGGAAATCCGCACCGTGGCGGCGGACAAGCTCTGGCTGAGCACCGCTTACGGACAGGATTCGGTGGGGTTCCATTTCACCTGGAAGCAGCGGCAGGATGAGGTGGAGAAGGTCCTCCCCGTCATGGAGGAGGCCCTGGCGCCATTCAACGCCCGGCCCCACTGGGGCAAGCTGTTCCATGCCGGCGCCGATGCCGTGGCCGAGCTGTACCCGCGCTTTTCCGACTTCAAAGACCTTGCCGAACGGATGGATCCGGAGCAAAAATTCCGCAATGAGTTCCTGGCCCGGAAGGTCTTCGGAAACTAGGTCGGCGGCCGCCTAAATCCGTGGGCGTCCTGCCCAGCGGCGGGCCTTGAGGGCCGCATGGAGTTCGAGCCGGACCATGCCCTTCAGCGGATCCACGCCAAGGACCTGCCGGATGCGGCCCAGCCGGTTGTAAATACTGCTCCGGTGCAGATGCAGCCTGGTGGCGACGTCCTGCACTGAACCGTCATTGTCATACAGGAGTTCCAGCACGGGCAGGAGCTCACCGTTCCGATCGTGGTCTTCCAGGATGCGCCAGTAGACGGAACCGGCGTCGGCCCAGGCCCCGGCGCCGCCACCGGCGGAGGCCAGCAGCTGGTAGACGCCGGTGGCCCGGCAATCCACCAGCTCGCCCAGCTGGGAATCCACTGCGGCGGCCTGCGCGGCCTGCTTGGACTGCCGGTAGGCGTCTGCCAGTTGACGCGGCTTGGCGAAGCCTTCGCTTGTTCCAAGGATGATCCGGTGCACGGGCCGCCCGGACCGCTTGGCAAGTTCCAGCTGGTAGTGGACCAGGACCTGCGCATGGGCCGCCCGCCCGGTAGATTCCCGGAACAGGACCACCGCGTGGGTTTCCGTGCCGGCACTGAAGAGCGCCGCGTCCACACCGATGGTCGCCTGCAGGGCCGAGGACCGGTGGATCAGGGTTGAGGCGATGGGGTCGGATCCCTCCGCCCAGCCGTCGGCGTCGAGCACTGTGACAAGCTGCCACGGGCCGCGGCCCTGCACCTCCTTCCAGCCGGCCACGGCGGCAACGGCATTCGCTTCACCGCGGCAGGCGCTGAGGAACTCCTGCTCCCTGCGGCGCCGGAACTCGGATTCGGCCGTGTTCGACTCGAGGAGCAGCCCGGACAGAAGTTCGAGTTCGTCCCGGACGCCAGGCAGCTGGGTGAGAATCGCCGTCGCGCTTTGGTCGTCAATGTCCTGCTGCACCCACAGGTAACCGACGCGGAAACCGCGGACCAGCAGCGGGACGCAGACGCGTCCCAGCATGCCAAGATCCTCGTTGGCGGGTACGACGACGGGACGCACCGCCGTCGCGATACCGTGCGATAGCTGCCACGCCTTCACGTCCGCCGGTACGCGTTTGCTGAGCAGGAAGTTCACCCGGACCCGGTCCGCGTGGGACTGATTGGAGCTGTAGGCGAGCAGAACGCCGTCGAGATCTTCGAGCGACAGTCCACGGCCGAGCTTTACGGCTACCTGCTCCACGAGCTGTTCCACATCCTGCTGGTGCATGGTTGCCACCTTACTGCCCGCCGCCGCCGGAACGTGAACGGACAGCAGGCGACACCTGACGCTTCACGGCTCGACAGATGTCTAGTCGACGATTTCAAAAAGCCCGGAAACAAGCGGAAGACCGCCTGCCGGCTTGGCGGCATCCTGTCAGCTACCTCACACCCGGATTTATTCTGGAAGTACCAGATTCCCCGCACGTTCGGCCCACAAAGGCCACCAACAATGGAGCCCAAGAAATGATCATCGGCGTCCCTAAAGAGATCAAGAACAACGAATTCCGCGTGGCCATCACCGCCGCCGGTGTCCACGAATTCCGCACCCACGGCCACACCGTCCTGGTGGAACGCGGCGCAGGCCTGGGCTCAGGCATCACGGACGAGGAATACGCCATCGCCGGCGCCGAGATCGTCACCGAAGCCGATGACGTCTGGGCCCGCGCCGACATGGTCATGAAGGTCAAGGAGCCCATCGCCGCGGAATACCACCGCTTCCGCAAGGGCCTGATCCTCTTCACCTACCTGCACCTGGCCGCCGAGCCCGAACTGACCCGGGAGCTCATCAACTCCGGCGTTACCGCGATCGCCTACGAGACGGTCCAGGAAGGCCGCACCCTGCCCCTTCTGGCCCCGATGTCAGAGGTTGCAGGACGCCTGTCCGTCCAGGTCGGCGCCACCTCCCTGATGGCCCCCGCCGGCGGCAAGGGCGTCCTCCTCGGCGGCGTCCCGGGCGTCCGTCCGGCCAAGGTTGTTGTCCTCGGCGCCGGCGTCGCCGGCACCAACGCCGCAGCCATGGCCCTGGGCCTCGGCGCGGACGTGACCATCCTGGACATCAACATCAACCGCCTGCGCGAACTCGACGCCCAGTACCAGGGCCGGCTGAAGACGGTCGCGTCCAACAAGTACGAAATCGAAAAGTCCGTCGTGGACGCGGACCTGGTCATCGGCTCCGTGCTGATCCCGGGCGCAAAGGCCCCCAAGCTGGTCACCAACGAGCTCGTCTCCCGGATGAAGCCCGGCTCCGTGCTCGTAGACATCGCAGTGGACCAGGGCGGCTGCTTCGAGGACACCCACCCCACCACGCACCAGGAGCCCACGTACAAGGTCCACAACACGATCTTCTACTGCGTGGCCAACATGCCCGGCGCGGTTCCGAACACGTCCACCTACGCCCTGACCAACGTGACCCTGCGCTACGGCGTGGCCCTGGCCAACCTCGGCGTCAAGGCCGCGTTTGAGAAGGACCCCGCCCTCGCGGCCGGCCTCAACATCGCCGCCGGGCAGGTCGCCCACCACTCGGTCTCCCAAGCGCATGACCTGCCGCTCGTAGCCGACTGGCACGAACTGGTCTCCGCATAGTCCTTTTAGTTGCCGTTTGAACGGCAGTCATCCAACGCGTGCTGCTCCTTCGTCGCTTTGACGCACGCTTTCTGGATGGCTGCCGTTCAAACGTTAAGCCCTACGCGTCGCCAGTTCCCGTGCTTTTTCTATTAATTTGAGGACTTCTACCGGGCCTGCCGGGTCTACCGGCAGGGGCAGCGGCGAGGCGGTGCCGCCGTCGTGGATTTTGTCCGCCAGGATCCGGTAGAACTCCGGGTACGCT
The DNA here is from genome assembly GCF_000196235.1 of Arthrobacter sp. FB24. Taxonomy (NCBI): domain Bacteria; kingdom Bacillati; phylum Actinomycetota; class Actinomycetes; order Micrococcales; family Micrococcaceae; genus Arthrobacter; species Arthrobacter sp. FB24. The sequence continues at coordinate 4,529,925 of NC_008541.1, forward strand.
CCCCGCTCGGTGGACAGCCGGTCCAGGTGGCCGTCGCGCCCCAGCGAGCCGGCCCATTCGGCGTCCTCGATACCGTATTCCTCGTCCAGGGGTCCTCCTCCGGCCACAATGTACGGTTCCTGCGGGTCGATGCCGTGCTTAGTGAAGCCGCCCGTCGAGCCCAATAGGCGGTAGCGGGGTCCTTGCTGGGCGCAAAGCATGTTCATCCAGAGGTGGCTGACCACACCGGACTCGTGCTGCAGGGCCAGGAAGACATCGTCGTCGGTCTTTTCTCCTGGCCTCCGGGCGCTAAGTTCCGCGTGCATTACCGTGGCGGGCCCAAATAGCTGCAGCGACTGGTCGATAAGGTGCGTCCCGAGGTCGAAAAGCACCCCGCCGCCGTCGTCCGCCGTGGCACCCGCTTTCCATGCCTTGGAGACTTCCGGGGACCAGCGCTCAAACCGGGACTCGAACCGGGTCACGTCGCCCAGCACGCCGCTTTCCAGCAGACCCTTCACAGTCAGATAGTCGCCGTCCCAGCGGCGGTTCTGAAAGACAGTCAGCACACGGCCCAGCCGGCCGGCGAGTTCCATCAGTTCCTGGCCTTCGGCGCTGCGCACCGCAAAAGGCTTGTCGACGACGACGTCGAGCCCCGCCTCCAGCGCGGCCTTGGCCAGCGGATAGTGCGTGGCCGGCGGTGTGCCCAGGACCAGCAGGTCAAGTTCGCCGGCGCGCGCCAGAATATCGGCAGGAGTGTCCACGAGCCGCGTGGCCGGGTAGCTGCCGGACGCGTCGGACTGCCTCCCGGCGTCGGACGTTGCAATGACGTCCAGGGAGTAGGCCGAATTGGCGGCGATCAACGGGGCGTGGAACACGCGGCCGGACAACCCGAAGCCCGCGACCGCCGTCCGGATCGCGGGCTTGCCCTGGCCGGAGCCCGAAGTTGCTTCTGTAGTCATGAAACCAACGCTACCCCCGGAGAGGAGTTGCGGGGACGGCGAAGGCCGGCACCCCCACGTGAAGAGATCACGGAGATGCCGGCCCCGGCACTAGCGCAGCGTTGCTGTTGTTACTTCTTTTCCCAGCCGAGGCTGGTCCAGTCCGGAACCTGGGACAGGCTCTTGAACAGGGACGGGCCGTAGTTTGCCAGGCCCGTGCGGACGAACGAGATCTGCGGGCCGTTCATCACAACACCCATGGAGAAGTACTTGGCCATGTGCTTCCTTTCAACCTCCATGGCCGCCTTGTTGCGCTCGGCGTTGTCCTCGATGCTGCTGAGGGCCTTGATCTCGGCGTCCAGCTCCGCGTCGCCCAACCCGTTCTCGTTGGTCTTGGAGTCGTAGAACTGCTTGACGGCGTCGGTCGCATCAGCGCCGACGGTGTAGCCGGAAACGCTCAGGAAGAAGTCGCGGCTTCCCAGTACCTTGCCGAAGTCGGCGGAGGCGCGCTGGTCGATCCCTACGTCCATGCCGCCGGCCTGGAGCTGCTTCTGCAGGGTCTGCACGAACGCCAGGGTGGTGGGGTCGTCACCGAAGTTGCTGATCTTGAAGGCGGCCGGGACTCCGTCCTTCTCCATGATGCCCGCTGCGTTGGGCTTATAGCCGGCATCGGTCAGTACCTTCTTGGCTGCTTCGGCACCGGATTCCGTGGCCGGATAGTTGTCCTGGTAGTACTTGGAGAACGGCAGCAGCATCATTGAGCCGGAGCTGGTCTCTTCCCAGTTCAGGCCGTTGAAGCGGACCTTCCGGAGTGCTTCGCGGTCCACGGCGGTGAAGATCGCCTTGCGGATGGCGACGTCGGTCATCGGAGCCTTCTGGGCGTTCAGGTTCAGGCCACCTGCGAACAGGCGCTGGCCGCGGCGGACCTCTGAATTCTTGGTGCCGTCGAGCTGCTTGTACAGCGCGATGGTGTTGGCCGAGACGCCGTCGATTTCACCGTTCTTGAACGCTGCAATCTGGGCGCTGGTCTCCAGCTGGCGGAACACCACCTTGTCCAGGACCGGCTTGGTGCCCCACCACTTGTCGTTCTGGGCCAGGGTCACGGTCTTGGCGGCGCTGTCGTACTGGTCCAGCTTGAACGGGCCGGCCATCCACTCCGGGTGCATGTCGCCGGTAAAGCCGGTGTTGAAGAGTTCCGGCGTATTCACTGCCGGGTGGATCAGGCCAGTGAAGAGGGCATCCAGCGGGAATACCGGCTGGGTGGTGGTGACCACAACTTCCTTGTCACTGGAACCGGCCTTCACGGAATCAACGAACTCGTACGCGCCGGAGCTGACGATGTCGATGTCCTTGTTTTCACCCTTGAGCATGTTCCAGGTGTTCTGGAAGGCCTTGACGTCGATCGGCGTGCCGTCGTTGTAGGTGGCTTTCTCGTTCACCTTGATGGTGATGGTCTGCTTGCCGTCCTTGACCTCGCTCTTGACGTCTTCGCAGAAGTCCTTGTTCGGCGTGGCTGTGCCGTCGAAGTCGAAGTTCCAGCAGCCCCACGTTCCCGCACCGTCGATGGGGCGGTGCAGCGCGGTGTTGTCCGCGCTGTTGCCGTTGTTGGAAAAGCCATTGAAGTCCGGACCGATGTTGCCCAGCGGAAGGGTCACGGTGCCGCCCGGTTCCAGGTCCTTGGCGTCCTTGGCATTGATGCTGATCAGCTTGGTGAGGTCGCTGCCGGAGTCCTGGCCTTTGCCTGCCTCGGGGCCGGAGGAGGTCCCGCCTCCGCCGCAGCCTGTGAGCGCAAGCGCTGCCGTTAGGGCGGCCGCCCCGCCAATCTTGGTCAGATTCTTCATGGGTTTCCCTTCATTTTTTGGTGCGAGAGTTGGTGCATTGGGGGATTTGGGCAAGTCATGGGCTTTCGTGGACAACAAGCATTTCCGCGTCGAGTTCGCCGTCCGGGAAGAAACAGGCGAACTGCTGGTCCGTCGCCAGCCGGCCGGCGTCTTGGACTGACGCCCCGGCTGTCCGGGCCGCCGGGGCAGCCTGCGAAGGGGCGGCAGTTTCCAGGGGCGGCTCGAGCGTGAGGCATTTCTCCTGCTTTACGGCAGGCAGCGCAGCAAACACCGGGCAGCGGGTGGCGAAGTTGCAGCCCTTGGGCGCATCCAGCGGCGAGGGGAGGTCCCCCTGCAGGATGATGCGTTCGCGGGTGCGTTCCAGTTGCGGGTCCGGTACCGGGATCGCGGACAGTAGTGCGCGGGTGTAGGGGTGGCGCGGGTTGTCGAAGACGCTGTTCACATCCCCGATTTCCACGATCTTTCCCAGGTACATCACGGCCACGCGGTTGGAGATGTGGCGCACCACGGAGAGGTCGTGCGCCACCATGAGGTAGCTCAGGCCGAGTTCTGCGCGGAGCTTGTCCAGGAGGTTGATGACGCCCGCCTGCACGGACACGTCCAGCGCTGACACGGGCTCGTCGAGGACCACCAGCTTGGGATTGACCGCGAGCGCGCGGGCAATCCCGATGCGCTGCCGCTGGCCGCCGGAGAACTGGTTGGGGAAGCGGTTGACGTGATCCGGCTGGAGGCCCACCAGCTCCATCAGTTCCATGATGCGTTTCCGGATCGCGGGCTTGGCCAGGCCGGCGTTTTCGAGCGGCTCGGACAGAACTTCAAAGACCGTGAAGCGCGGGTCCAGTGCGCCGGTGGGGTCCTGGAACACCATCTGGAGTTCCTTGCGCATGGCGGCCTTGGTCCGGGCATCGGAGGCCGCCTTGTTGCTCAGGCCGCCGATGGTCACCTCGCCGTCCTGGTCCTTGTGGAATTCCATGATTTCCAGCAGGGTGGTGGTCTTCCCGCAGCCGGACTCGCCGACAATCGAGAAGCACTCTCCTTCGCGGATATCGAAGCTCAGCCCGTCCACGGCCTTTACCGTGCCGATCCGCCGTTTAATGAGTGAGCCCTTCAGCAGCGGGAAGTGCTTCCGGACGTCCTTCAGTTCCAGGACGGTCCGGCGCTCCTGCCGCGGAACGGCGTCGAAGCGGGAGACCGGAACGGCCGGGGCCCGGAAGATCTCGTGGACATCCACTTCCGCGCCAAGGGAGTCCGTCTTGATGCAGGCCGCCTTGTGGGCGCCGCTGCCGGCGGGGTTCCCCGCTGCCCGCGGGCCGCTGACCGGCCACAGCTCCGGTTCCCCCTGCAGGCAGGCGTCACTCGCCAAGGGGCAGCGGGGCGCGAAGGAGCACCCGGTGGGCGTGTGGATCAGGTTGGGCGGAATGCCTTCGATGGGCACCAGCGAGGACTTTTCCGCAACGTCCACGCGGGGAACTGCGCCCAGCAGGCCCATGGTGTAGGGCATCCGCGGGCTGTAGTAGATGTCGTCCACGCTGCCGGTCTCCACCGGCTTTCCCGCGTACATCACCATGATGTCGTCCGCCATGCCGGCCACCACGCCGAGGTCGTGCGTGATCATCACGACGGCGGCTCCGGTCTCTTCCTGCGCGGTGTGCAGCACCTCCAGGACCTGCGCCTGGATGGTGACGTCCAGCGCCGTCGTCGGCTCATCCGCGATGAGCACCCGCGGGTTGTTGGCAATCGCGATGGCGATCATGACGCGCTGGCGCATGCCGCCGGAGAATTCGTGCGGAAACGCCTTCAGGCGGTCCTTCGGGCTGGGAATGCCCACCATGCGAAGAAGTTCGACGGCGCGGGCCTCCTTTGCCTGTTTGCTCATCTTCGGGTGGTGGACCGTCAGCGCCTCGATGATCTGGTGGCCCACCGTGTACACGGGCGTCAGGGAAGAGAGCGGGTCCTGGAAGACCATGGCGATGTCGTTGCCGCGGTACGCGCACATGGCCTTGTCGCTGAGGCCCAGCAGTTCCCTGCCGTTCAGCCGCACCGAGCCGGTGACCTCGGCCGTGGCGGGGAGCAGGCCCATGATGGCCAGGGAGGTGACGGATTTGCCTGAGCCGGACTCCCCCACGATGCCGAGGGTCTTGCCGGGCAGGAGGTCGAAGTCCACGCCGCGGACCGCGTGGACAACACCGTTCTCCGAATTGAACCGGACGTTGAGGTCCCGGACGGACAGGACAGCATCCGCCGGGGCATCACCCGGGGTGTGCAGCCCTGCAACGTGCAGTCGTTCCGCAGTCATTTCCGTGCTGGCGGTGGTTTCGCTGCTCATTTGCTCTTCTTTGCTGTGGTCTTGGCTGTTTTGCCCGTCTGGGCCCTGCCCTTTTTGGCGCTGCCCATTTTGGCGCTGCCCACGGAGCTTGAGCTGGGATCGAACGCATCGCGCAGCCCGTCGTTCATCATGGCCAGCGAACCCGTCAGCAGGAACATCACCACCAGAGGAACCCAGAACATCCAGGGGAAGGTGGACACCTGCGACGTGGCTTGGCCTATCAGCACGCCCAGGCTGACATCGGGGACCTTGATGCCGATGCCGATGAAGGAGAAGGCGACCTCAGCCAGGATGGCTCCGGTCACGCCGCGGGTGATGTCCAGGACCAGCAGGGATCCGATGTTGGGCACCAGGTGCCGCCAGACGATCCGTCGGGCGGGGATGCCCATGTACTGGGCGGCCTTGACGAAGTCGCGCTGCATCAGCGACATAGAGAGGGAACGGATGAGGCGGGCGGTACCCATCCAGCTGAAGACGAGCAGGACGATGATTAGCAGCAGCCAGCTGGGAAGGTTTTCCTGCAGGCCGTTGCCGCCACCGCTGGTGGCCACTGCCACCACCAGCAGGGCCGGCATCATGATCAGCGCTTCGAGGATGAACAGCATGACCTTGTCCACCTTGCCGCCGAAGTAGGCCATGGTGCAGCCGTACACGGCGGCGATCAGTACCGACACCAGTCCGACCACCAGGCCGATGAAAATGGAGATCCGGGTGCCTTCGACCGTGAGGGCGTAAAGGTCGATGCCCGCCTGGGACGTGCCCAGCAGGTGGTCGGCAGACGGCGGCATGCCGATGTTGAAGGGGTCGATGGTCTCCTTGTCCCACGGGGTGAAATAGCCGCCCACGAAGGAAAACACCGTCAGGGCGAGGAAGATGACCATGCCTGCCACGGCGGTCTTGTTGCGGAGGAAACGCCGCAGGATGATCGCGGATTTGGCGATCACGACGTCGTCGTTCTCGATCCTTGCTTCCTCGGCGACGGCGGCGGGGTCTACCGCGTTCAGGTTGGTCATGGCTACTGCACCCGCACTCTCGGGTCGACAAGGGTGGTGGCAAAGTCCGCGAGGATGGCTCCGATCGCGAAAATCACCGAGCCGTAAGCCAAAGTGGCCGTGGCCGCGTTCACGTCCTGCAAGGCGATCGCGTCGATGCTCCAGGAGCCGACGCCGTGCCAGGCGAAGATCTTCTCGGCAAAGAATCCGCCGGCGAAGATGGCCGGAATGGTGAACGCAATGCTTTGCGCCACCGGGATGAACGAGACCCGAAGGGCGTGGCGGGTGATGGCCTGGTTGCGGGTGAGGCCCTTGGCCCGGGCCGTCCGGACAAAGTCGGCGTTGACGTTGTCCAGCAGGTACTGGCGCTGGGCGATCTGGTAGGTCCCCCAGCCCACGATGGTGATGGCAAACGTGGGCACGGCGTAGTGGGCCAGCATGTCCAGGAACTGGACCCAGCCGTTGCCTTCCAGCCCGGGGGTGGAGATGCCGGTGACGAATAGAATCCGTTCGCCGACCGTTTCGTTGATGTTGATGGCACCCAGCTGGACCAGGAAGTACGCGATGGGCGCGGGCACGATGTATACGAGATAGCTGTAAGAGGTGATCGCGCGGTCGGAAAACTTGTACTGCCGGGCTGCGGTGTACACGCCCAGTGCCACGCCGATGATCAGGGTGAGGACGATGGAGGCCAGGAACAGCCGGGTAGAGATCCAGACGCGGTCGCCGAACTCGGCATTGATGAAAGCGCCGTTGGGGCTTCGGCCCCAGTCCCAGCGCGTGACCACTGCCGTCAGCCAGTCAACGTAGCGCTCCCACGGGCTCAGCGTCGGATCAAGGCCCTTGAGGCGGAAGGAGTTTGTCACCTGCTCGGGCGTCGGCCGCGGAATGCGTTCCTGCTCCAGCAGCGCCGGCTGAAGCGTGCTGACGGCGAGGAAGTACCCCGCCGTGGTGGTCAGGAAAATCATGAGCAGGTAGGTAACTGCCCTTTTGGCGAGGTAACGGAACACGTCTGCCTAGCTCAGGATCGCCGGAGCCAGTTCCGCGTCGCGCCGTGACGGCGGCGCTTCGGAGGCGTCGTTACGGGCGGGTGTCATATCAGCATTCACAGCAGTCGATCCTTCCGTCATCCCCCAACCGGCAGGGGTTCCGCCGCCGATTCGGGATCATGGCCAGCGGGTGTCTGGCCGCCCCGCGAGCCCAGTGGCTTTGTCCTGGTGGACTATGTTGCGGGTCACATTCCAGAGGAAACTACCACATATGCGGAGGCCTCCCTGGTGAGCTGGAGCGGAAACACGGGCGTCCTGTATCAGATCGTTATGAATAAATCCGGAGGATTGATTTGACCCGTGCAATCCCGGGCCATGGATTACCTTTCATTCGAAGTATTCCCTGTCCGGGTGTCGAAGCCGCCGGGACAGCTCACCACGCGCGTGACGAGTTCGCGCCAGGACTCGTTAAGTCGCTCCGGAGTCACCTGGTGCACCCGCACGGCGTACAGCAACCTTTCCGGATCCAGGGTGGAGCTGAGTGACATTGCCATAAGCCAGGGATCCGCTGTCACTCCGGCCGCCCGCAGGAGCATTTCGATGTGCCGGTGCCAGAGCACAGCGGCCGGCACGTCGAAGCGGTTGTAGGCGGAGGCGTCCGCGGCCCGGGCCAGTTCCCCGTACTCCAGGACATAGGCAATCCGCGCAGCACCGAACGCCGCAAGCCGGTCCAGTGGCGGAGCACCCGGGCCGAGGGGCGGGGGACCGAACATGAACCGGCCCTGGAACTCGGCCTCCGAGTCACTGAGCAGCGTCATCATGAGACCTGCCCGGGAGCCAAACCGCCGGAAGACAGTACCTTTACCGACGCCCGCGCGCTCGGCCAGCCGGTCCATGGTGAGGCCGTCCGCCCCGCACTCCTCGATGAGTTCACGGGCAGCCCTGAGAAGCAGTTCCCGGTTGCGGGCGGCGTCGCTGCGTTCCGCTTCCCCGCCCTGTGGCGATCCGGAGCGGATTGGGATGAGGCTCACAGATTTTATTCTAGCCCGGGGAATAATATCCGGACCGTAGTCCGTTTAGCATGATGAAGGCACTCACCAGCCTCCGCGACCAATAAGCCTGCGGACCCCTCCCGCGGCCGGAAACTAGGAGTTCACATGTCCAAGAGCACCGTACTTACGCTGGTCGGCAGCCTGCGCGCCGAATCCACCAACCAGAAGCTCGCCGAAGCCATCCAGCTGAACGCGCCCGAGCAGGTTGAGGTTGTCATCCACGAAAGCCTGGGCAACATCCCGTTCTACAACGAGGACATTGACGTCGAGGGCCGGGTTCCGGCTGCAGCCGCCGCCCTCCGCGCCGCCGCCAACGACGCCGACGTCCTGCTGCTGGTCACGCCGGAGCACAACGGAACCGTGCCCGCTTCGCTCAAGAACGCCATCGACTGGTTGTCGCGCCCCTTCGGCGCCGGCGCCCTCAACGGCAAGCCCACCGCCGTCGTCGGCACCGCCTTTGGCCAGTACGGCGGAGTCTGGGCACAGGACGAGGCCCGCAAGGCCGTCGGCATCGCCGGCGCCCGGGTCCTTGAAGATGCCAAGCTGGCTGTCCCCGGCTCGATGGTTCGCTTTGCCGAAGTCCACCCCAAGGATGACGCCGAAGTTGTGGAGCAGATCAAGGGCGTATTCGACGCCCTGGCCAACGCCGGAACAGCCGCCAAGGCTGCCTGACCACAGCCTTAACCGCACCAGACGCCCTCGGCTATCGCCGGGGGCGTTTTGCGTCACCATTCCGTGATGGAGCTGACGCAGAACCGTCACTCAGCACATATTCCGTACACAGTTGCACCGCCGTAACGTGGAGACGGGGACGTGCGAGAGCTGGAAGTGCGGTGCCTTCATGATGGTCACGCCTGGGGTCCGGGCAGCTGCGGCGGCCGCCGCGTTGATACTTCCGCTGTGGCTCGGATCCTGCTCGCTGCCCCCTACGGCGTCCCTGGCAGGTACAACCGCCCAGCCGGGCAGCGTGCCGGAACCGCAACCTCTCCCGCCGCCGTTCCCTGGCGCCGCAACAACAACAACCGCCACACTCCCGGCATCCGCCGCCTCCGGACCGGACATTGCAGTTTCCATCCCGGCGGCTAAACCCATGACGGGCGGCAGCATCATCCCGCAGGCAGGCATCAACGGCGCCGCGGCCGTCGACGGCGCCACCGCCGTATCCACAACCGGCGGCACCGTGCCCGCCACTGCAGCGTCAGGCGGCCCGGGCGCCTCCGGATCCGGCAGCCTGGCAGCTCCGAAGGAATCTGGCGCGGCCGGCCAGGCGGTGCCGCGAAGCGGTCTCGCCGGCGGGACGCCGGTGTACTTCGTGGCATTGGACGACGGCGGGAGCACCGGCGTGCGGTTCGGCTGCAACGACAGCCTGGTGGCCGTCTTCCACAGCACCGCCGCAGCGGAGGAACCGCTCCGGGCCGCCTTCGGTGTCCTGCTGGGCGGCGGCGACTCCCCGGACGGGTTGTACAACTCCCTGCACAATTCCGCGCTGGACTACGTTTCCGCCTACTTCGACGGCACCACGGTGGTGGTGAACCTGACCGGAACCATCCGGCCCGGCGGCGTTTGCGACCTCCCCCGCCTCGAAGCCCAGCTCACGCACACGGCCGTGTCTGCCGTCGGCGCGGCGCGTGCGGAAATCTACGTGGACGGACAGCGGCTGACGGACGTCCTAAGCCTCCGGTGAGCAGGAGGCTGCGGCAAATTGGGACCCTCCGAAGGGGCAGGGCAGTTAACTCCGCCGAAATAGTTCATCCATGGCCTCGTGGCTGCGGGCGCCGGCCAGTTCGGACCAGTTGCCGTCCCCGAGCACGTCGCCGGCCACCCTGGAGACGGTGGCGTACGCAGCCTTCGCGGTGTTGCCGCCGATGCTGATCCGGCGGACCCCGGCGTCGTGCAGTTCCCCCACGGAGGGCGCACCCAGGCCGGCGAGCGCATTCAGGGGCCCGGCGATCCGCCGGGACAGATCATGGAGCACGTGCAGGTCCTGCACTCCGGGCACGAAGATTCCGTTGGCCCCTGCGGCCAGGTATGCGTCCGCACGCCGAAGGGTTTCCGTAAAGGCGCTGTCCGCAAACCTGCCGGACAGGTATGTGTCGGTGCGGGCGTTGATGAACAGGTCTACGCCCGCTTCCTCCGCCGCGCGGCGGACGACGGCGATCCGGCGCGCCTGTTCTCCCACGTCAGTCAGCGGCTCGTCGCCGGAGTCCTCCAAGTTGATACCGACGGCCCCGGCGGCCAGGACACTGCGGATGGTTTCCCGCAGCTCCCCGTCGTCAAACGTGCCCCCTCTGTCCGCGTACCCGGATTCGATGTCCGCGGTAACGGGCAGTTCCGTGGAGGCAGCGATGCGGCGAAGGGCCGCAACGGCCAGCTCGCGCGGAAGATGGTTCCCGTCCGGAAAGCCCAGGCTCCATGACAGGGCGGAACTGGACGTGGCCAGCGCCGCCGCCCCTGCCTCCTCCACCAGACGGGCGGACGCCACGTCCCAGACATTCACCAGGACCAGCGGCGCCGCGCCGTCGTGGAGTGCGTGGAAGACGGCGGCAGGGGATCCCGAGCGACTGTGCGATGTCATGGGTCCATTCCATGCCCTGCGTCGCCCAAGGTAAAGCATTCCGTGACCGCGCCGGGAACTGAACCGGATTTTCTATCAACAAACGTTGCCTAATTGACAACATATGGCTGTATCCTGTGAATGTGACCCACGAAACACTCGACGCCGCCGCTGCCGATGTCCTGCCGGCCGAAGCCATTGACGCAATCGAACGCGCGGCAACGTCCGCCCACCGCCACGATGAACTTTTCTCGGAGCGCGCAGCCAATATCAAGCAGTCCGCCGTCCGCGACGTCTTTGACATCTCGCTCCGCCCGGGCCTGGTGTCACTAGCCGGTGGCAGCCCCTACCTGCAGTCCCTGCCGCTCGAACGGCTCGGCCAGACGGCAGCGAAGATCATCAGCGAACAGGGCCTGACGGCGCTCCAGTACGGCAACGGCCAGGGGACGGAAGAGCTCCGCACGCAGATCTGCGAGGTGATGGCGGCCGAGGGAATCCTCGACGCGGATCCCAGGAACGTGGTGATCACTGCCGGTTCCCAGTCTGCCCAGGACGTGGCCACGAAGGTGTTCTGCAACCCCGGGGATGTGGTGCTGGTGGAGGACCCCACCTACGTGGGCGCCCTGAACACGTTTGAGGCCTACCAGGTGGAGGTGGCCACCGTCCCCATGGACGAGCACGGCCTGGTGCCGGACCTCCTCGAAGCCCGGATCGCCGCCCTGCAGACCGCCGGGAAGAACATCAAATTCCTCTACACCATCCCCAACTTCAACAACCCCTCCGGCATCACCCTGGCGGTGGAGCGGCGGCAGGAGATCGTGGATATATGCCGCAAGGCGAATATCCTGGTGCTGGAGGACAACCCCTACGGACTCCTCCGCTTCGACGGCAAGCCCCTCGCCCCGCTGCGGGCGGCCAATCCCGACGACGTCATCTACATGGGCTCGTTCTCCAAGATCTTTGCCCCGGGGCTGCGGATTGGCTGGGCCTTGGTGCCGGCACACCTCCAGCGCCGCTATTACCTGGCGTCCGAGGCCGTGACCCTTTGCCCGTCGACGCTGAACCAGATGCTGGTCTCCGCCTATCTGCGTGACTACGACTGGAAAGGGCAGATCGAAACCTATCGCGGGCTCTACGCCGAGCGCTGCCAAGCGATGCTCGCCGCCTTGGAGGAGTACATGCCGGAGGGGCTCAGCTGGACCCGGCCCGAGGGCGGCTTCTTCGTCTGGGTAACGCTGCCCGAGGGCGTGGACACGTACCCGCTGCTGCGCAAGGCGATCGACGCCGGCGTGGTGTTCATTCCGGGAGCGGCATTCACGCATTCGGACGAACCGTCCAACAAACTGCGCCTCGCCTTTAGTGCGGTTCCGCCCGAGACCATCGCCGAGGGCGTACGGCGGCTCGCGCCGGTACTGCGGGACGCCGTCGCGGCGCTGTAGCCTGAAGCATCACTGCATGCAGCTGGGCATTTTTCATTAGGCTGACCGATCCCTTAGGAGCAGGAGCATGACCGGAATTATTGTTGTCGGTGTTGACGGCAGCGAGACCGCAATGCGGGCCGCAGAAACAGCACAGGGCCTGGCCGCGTCACTGGGCGCGACCCTCCATGTGGTCACGGCCTTTGACAGTGACCGCACAGAGGTCTACGGCAGCGGCAGCGACCGCTGGATTGTGTCCGACGCAGGGGACGCCGAAAAGGTGGCCAAAGACGTTGCCACCCGGTTGAGCACGGGCGAACTGAAGGTCACTTACTCAGCGGCACGGGGCAAACCGGCGGAAGCCCTGATCAAGGAAGCCGAGCGTTTCGACGCCCGCATGATCGTGGTGGGCAACCGCCGGATGCGCGGGCTCGGCCGGGTCCTGGGCAGCGTCGCCAACAGCGTGGCGCACAACGCCCCGTGCGACGTCTACATCGCCAAGACTGACGTGGCCGACTAGCGCTTCTCAGGCCGACTGGGCCGTCTTGAGCATCCTGCGAAGAATCTTCCCGGAGGCGGACTTGGGCACGGCCTCGATGAACTCCACCCGGCGGATCTTCTTGAAGGGTGCCACCCGGGAGGCCACGAAGTCGATGACGCCGTCTTCATCGAGCGCTTCCCCTTCCGCGCCCGGCTGACGCACGACGAAGGCCATCGGCACTTCCTGGCCGTCGGCGTCGGGTGTCCCAATCACGGCGGCATCGGCGATGCCCGGGTGCGACAGCAGCAGCGCCTCAAGTTCGGCCGGTGCGATCTGGTATCCCTTGTATTTGATGAGTTCCTTCAGCCGGTCCACGATGGTCACCACACCGTCGGCCCGGACTGTCGCGATGTCACCAGTGTGCAGGAAACCGTCCGGGTCCAGGGTGTCGGCCGTTTCCTCCGGACGGTTGAGGTATCCAAGCATGACATTCGGTCCCCGGCACAGCAGGTGGCCCGGGGCACTGGTTCCCTCCGCCGGGATGTCGATGTCCTCGCCTGTGGCAGGGTCCACCAGCCGGCATTCCATGTTGGGCACCGTGAAGCCCACCGAGCTCACCGGAACGTCCGGCGCATCCACCGGGATCAGGTGCGACACAGGACTCATCTCCGTCATCCCGTAACCCTGCAGCACACGGCAATGGAGGCGTTCGGCGAGCGTGGCGCCGAGTTCCCCGTCGAGCGGCGCGGCACCGGACAGCGTGGTGTGGACGGAGCTGAGATCGTACTCCGCAACGAGCGGGTGTTTGGACAACGCCACGGCCACCGGCGGCGCGATGAACAGGTACGTGCATTTGTGGTCCTGGATGGTGCGCAGGAACTCGGCGAGGTCGAACCGGGGCATGGTGACCAGGCAGGCCCGTTCCCGCAGTGCGAGGTTCAACAGGACAGTAAGCCCGTAGATGTGAAAGAACGGCAGCAGGGCAAGAAGCCGGTCCTGCGGCTTCACCTTCAGAAGCCCGCGGGACTGTTCCACGTTGGCCACGAGGTTGCGGTGGCTGAGCTTCACGCCTTTGGGCCGCCCGGTGGTACCGGAGGAGTACGGCAGCACGGCCACATGGGTGGCCGGGTCGAAGGAAACGGCAGGTACCGGCGCTCCGGCGGTGAGCAGGTCCTTCAGCGAGGGGTGACCCGGGGCGCCGTCGAGCACCACGAGCCGGTCCGCCGGGATCCCGGCACGCTCGGCCGCCTGCACGGCACCCGGAAGCAGGGCGGACACCGTGAACAGCCACGTTGCAGCGGCGTCCTGCAGCTGAAGCGTGATTTCATCGGCGGTATAGAGCGAGTTAATGGTGGTGATGGTGGCGCCGGCCCGGAGCAGGCCGTGGAAGACGGCAGCGAACGCCGGGACGTTGGGGCAGAGGATTGCGGCAACCCCGTGCGGACCTAGTCCCTGTGCGGAGACTGCTCCCGCCACGGCGTCGATCTGTTCCAGCAACTGGCGGTAGGAGGTTTCCGCGCCGCTGCTGCCGTCTACGACGGCGGTCCGGTCCAGATCCGCTTCCGTGAGACCCCCGAAGAGGTACTCATAAACGCTTTGGTCCGGGATGACAACATCCGAAAAGGGGCTTGAGAACACGCAACATCTCCTTTGATCCGCTCCAGCAGCTGGCGGTAATTTCCGGCGGCAGCTGGTGCAACTCTAGTTCGGCATGTCAAGGATGCAGCGTCCCCGGCTTGACCGGCGTCACTCTCCCTGGTGGGCAGCCTCACCCGATTTTCGGCGGAATCACGCGGTTTACAGCGATAAAATTGGAAGGTGCTCGATGGTGCGGACATCCGAGTACCGTCGACCTCAGGGGAACATCATTCTTACGCTTCAGCGCCGCCAGCTAGTAGGGCACGACATCCTTCTTGCCCGCCACGGGAACCACATCAGCACCATGCGTGTGGACCGCGCCAATGACCGGGTGATCGCGTTCCTCGACGACGGTTCCACGGACACCGCCCCCAACCTGATCGCTCCCGGCCTGAATCTTCCGGAGACCATCCGAAGCGTCATGCGCGATGACTGGAAGTTCTTTGCGGTGGTCACTGCGTGCGTCACCGGCTTCTCCGGCGCGATGATCGCAGCGGCTGTAGCCCTGAGCGGACTGACGTCCGATCCGGCCCTGGCCCAGATGCTCGCGAACTACCCCGCCTACTAGGCCGCCTGGCACGAAGGAACCCCGCCGCTGAATTTTCCAGCGGCGGGGTTCCTTCGTTCTTGGCGATTCCCGTCCGGGACGCCCTCATCCAGTCCGATGCGTCCTAGTCCAGCAGGAGGGCCGGCTCCTCAAGGATTGCCGCAACGTCCGCCATGAAGCGCGCCGAGAGGTCCCCGTCCACCACCCGGTGGTCGAATGAACCGCCCAGGGTGGTGATCCAACGCGGGATGACTTCGCCGTCCAGGACCCACGGCTTCTGCTTGATGGTGCCAAACGCCACGATGGCCACCTCGCCGGGATTGATGATCGGGGTGCCGGTGTCGATGCCCAGGGCACCGATGTTGGTGACCGTCAGGGTGCCGCCCTGCATCTCCGCGGGCCGGGTCTTGCCGGCGCGGGCAGTGGTGGCCAGGTCGTTGAGTGCCAGGGCCAGTTCCTTGAGCGATAGGTCCTGTGCGTTCTTGATGTTCGGCACCATCAGGCCGCGCGGGGTTGCCGCTGCGATGCCCAGGTTCATGAAGTGCTTGACGTGGATCTCGGCCGTGTCGCTGCCGTCGGCGCTGTCCACCCACGTGGCGTTGACGCTGGGGTTGCGGGCGGCGGCCCAGATCACTGCCTTGGCCAGGATCAACAGCGGGGAGACCTTGATGCCTTCGAAGTCACGCGACACCTTGAGCCGCTTGACGAACTCCATGGTGCGGCTGGCGTCGACGTCCACGAAGATGCTCACGTGCGGTGCGGCGAACGCGGACTCCACCATCGCCTTGGCCGTGGCCTTGCGGACACCCTTGACGGGAATCCGCTCGATCCGCTGGTCCTGGGGCCGGCCGGACTTGCCCCAGAAGGTGTCCGCCTTGTCCACCTCGGCGTCGCGCTGGGCCTGGTAGCTCACCAGGTCCTCCCGGGTGACTTCGCCACGCGCGCCCGTGGCGACAACGTCTGCGAGGTCGATCCCGAGGTCGCGGGCAATCTTGCGCACCGGAGGCTTCGCCAGGACCCGGTTGACCAGGCCGCTGATGGTACCGCCGAGGGTGGGACGCCCGGAAGCTTCTTCGGGAACCCCCGCGGTGTCGGGGGTGCCGGAGGCGGAAGCTGCGCCGGCGTTGATCCAGATGCCTTGGGTTTCGACCGGCTCGGCCAAAGGGGCGGGCTCAACCACCGGCGAGGTGGCCGCAGCCGGTGCCGGCAGTACCGCCGCGGACGGCGACGCCTTGCGCGGGCGGCGTTTGACGGCGTCGGCCTTGGGACCCGAGCCCACCAGGGGACCTACGGCCTTGCCGGAGGCGGGAACAGCCTGCGCGCCTGGCGTCCCGCTGTCTTGCTCGTCGTGATCCTCGAAGAGTTTCCCGTACATCGGGGCGTTCGCGGTGGGAGCTGCGGGCGTCTGTGCTGCAGCTGCGGGGGCCACCGGAACAGGCGCATCCGCAGGCGTGGGGTCGCCGGACACGGCGTCGCTCACGCTGATGATCGGAGTGCCGACGTCGACCGTGACCCCCACGGGAACGAGCAGTTCGGTGACCGTCCCCGCAAACGGCGAAGGGAGTTCCACGAGGGACTTTGCCGTTTCGATTTCGCACAGGATGTCATTGATCGCGACGCTGTCACCGGGCTTGACGTTCCACGAAACGATCTCGGCCTCGGTCAGCCCTTCGCCCACATCGGGGAGGTTGAACTTGTTTACAGTCATGGGGTCCTCGGTTTGGAAGGCGTCGTGAGCAGGCAATCTTCAGGACGCAGTTGTCAGTAGGCAAGGGCGCGGTCCAGCGCCTCGAGGATGCGGTCGATGTCCGGCAGGTAGTCCTCTTCCACCTTGGCCACGGGGTAGGGCATGTGGAAGCCGCCAACACGGATCACCGGCGCTTCGAGGGACAGGAACGCACGCTCGCTCACACGGGCCGCGATTTCGCCGCCGATGCCACCGAACGTCGGTGCCTCATGGGCCACGATCAGGCGTCCCGTCTTCTTGACGGACTCGGTAACGGTGTCGAAGTCAATGGGCGAGATGGACCGGAGGTCGATCACTTCAACGCTGTGGCCGTCCTCGGCAGCGGCACTGGCCGCAGCGAGTGCCACCGGGACCAGCGGACCGTAAGCGACCACGGTGGCGTCGGCGCCTTCGCGCAGCACGTGGGCCGTGAACGGATCCGCCGAAGCGCCGGGCGACTCCGTGTCTACGTCACCCTTGAGCCAGTAGCGCCGCTTCGGCTCAAAGACGATAACCGGGTCCTGGCAGTCGACCGCCTGCTGGATCATCCAGTAGGCGTCATGCGGGTTGGAAGGGGTGATGATGCGCAGGCCGGCCGTGTGGGCGAACAGCGCCTCCGGGGACTCGGAGTGATGTTCAATCGAGCCGATGCCGCCGCCGTACGGGATGCGGATGACCACCGGCACGGTGAGGTTTCCGTTGCTGCGGGCATGCATCTTGGCCAGCTGGGTGGTGATCTGGTTGAAGCCCGGAAAAACGAAGCCGTCGAACTGGATCTCGCAGACCGGCAGGTAGCCGCTGAGGGCAAGTCCGATCGCGGTTCCGATGATTCCGGATTCGGCCAGCGGGGTGTCCACGACGCGGTCGGCGCCGAATTCGCCGATCAGCCCGTCAGTGACGCGGTAGACGCCGCCGAGCGGGCCGATGTCCTCGCCCATGAGCAGCGTGCGGGGGTTGTTGTTCAGCGTCGCGCGCAGGCCCTCGTTGATGGCCTTGGCGATGGTCATGGTGGTCATCGGTTGGCTGCCCCGTCTTTGTCTGCCTCGTCTGTACTTGCTTCGTCAGCGAAGCCCGCGCTGTACTCCTCGAACCAGGCCAGCTCTTCGGCCACCAGCGGGTGGGCCTCGGCGTAAGTGTTCGCGAATGCCGTCCGGATGTCCGGGGTTTCGAGGTCGTGGGTCGTCTTGCGGACATAGGCGGCGAGTTCGTCGCCGTCGGCCTTGACCGTGGCGAAAAAGGCGTCATCAGCCATACCCTCGGCCCGGAGGTACTTCTCCAGCCGTTCGAGGGGGTCCTTCGCACGCCATTGCGCCTCTTCATCGGAGCCGCGGTACTTGGTGGGATCGTCCGCCGTGGTGTGGGCGCCGACCCGGTAAGTAAAGGCCTCGATCAGCACCGGGCTCTTTCCTTCACGGGCCCGTTCCAAAGCCCACTCCGTGACGGCATGCACTGCGATGACGTCATTGCCGTCCACCCGGATGCCGGGGAAACCGTATCCTTTGGCGCGGTCGGCGAGGGGGACCCGGGTTTGCACGGTGCTGGGCACCGAGATGGCCCAGTGGTTGTTCTGGCAGAAAAAGACCACCGGCGCGTTGTACGAAGAGGCGAAAACCATGGACTCGTGCACGTCGCCTTCAGAGCTGGCTCCGTCGCCGAAGTACACCATGACGGCGGCCTTCGGTTCCTGCGGCTGGTCCGGGGTGGCGTTGGCGGCCGCAAGCTTCTGGTCCCGCTGGATGCCCATGGCGTAGCCAACGGCATGCGGAGTCTGCGCCGCGAGGACCAGGGTGTAAAGGTGGAAGTTGGTGTCTTTGGGGTTCCAGCCGCCATTGGACACACCGCGGAACTGGCGCAGCAGCTCGGCCAGGTCAACGTTGCGGGTCAGGGCGACCCCGTGCTCGCGGTACGTGGGGAAGATGTAATCCTGCGGCTGGCTGGCCCGTCCGGATCCGATCTGGGCGGCCTCCTGGCCGGTCAGGGGCACCCACAGGGCCAGCTGCCCTTGGCGCTGGAGCGCGGTTGCCTCCTGGTCGAACCGCCGGATGGCTGCCATGTCCGCGTAGAACCCGCGCAGCTTTTCAGCGTCGAGCCGGTTGGCATAGGCGGAGAAGACCGGGTCCTCGCCCAAGGTGCCGTCCGGCCCCAGGAGCTGGACCATTCGGGTGGGAGGTTCACCCAGTACGGCCTCGGCTTCCGCCTCGAGCTGGTCGTCTACCCCGGTTCCGTCGAACTCGGTAGCGGGCAGATGTGTGGCGCCCATACCGTCTCCTTGCTTGCCGCACTTGAATGCGTCGCAATCTCGCTGGGATATATGCCGCATCCGGAATAGATTCCAGATGTGGCATATATATTGGCTTACTGTCCCTTACTTTATCCGCAGTAGGCGGACGCGGGGCGTTATGTTAAGCGCTAGGAACTCCGTGGCGGCTTTGTATAGTCTGCACAGAGTTTGAGGAAACGGGTGTTCGCTTCCTCCTCGCCGATACTCACCCGGACGCCTTCATTGCCGAACGCCCGCACGGACAGGGCACGTTCTCCCGCCAGTGCTGCGAAGTCCGCACTGTTTTCGCCCAGATCGAGCCACACGAAGTTGCCCTGGGCGTCCGGCACGAACCAGCCGAGCTCTCGCAACCCGGCCGTGACGCGGTCACGCTCATCCACCAGCCTTTGTACCCTTTCTACAACCTGGCTGAAGTTCTGCAGGGACGTGACGGCTGCGCGCTCGGCGATCTGGGATACGGCGAACGGCGTGGCGGCGACCCGGAGGTGCTGGGTAAGGTCCGGGTTGGAGACGCTGTACCCCACACGAAGCCCGGCCAGGCCGTGGGCCTTGGAGAATGTCCGCAGGACCACCACGTTCGGGTACTTGCGGTACATCTCGATCCCGTTCACGGCGTGCTCCGCGCGAACGAACTCCTGGTAGGCCTCGTCGATGACGATGACCACGTCCGAAGGGACCGAGCGGATGAACCGTTCGGTTTCTTCGGCTTCAAGGATGGGCCCGGTGGGGTTGTTGGGGGTGCACAGCAGGATGACTTTGGTGCGCGCGGTGACGGCTGCTGCCATGGCGTCGAGATCGTGGCGGCCGTCGGGCGTCAGCGGGATCCGCACGCTCTCAGCCCCGGCGAGCCCGACGCAGATGGGGTAGGCCTCAAAGGACCGCCAGGCGTAGATGACTTCATCGGCTTTGCCGTCGTCGTTCTGCCCGGCGAAGGTCACCAGGAGCTGGTTCAGGGCGCCGAGGCTGCCAGCACCGGTGACAATGTCTTCGGAAGGGACCTGCAGGAATTCCGCAAGCGCCCCCCGGAGCTTGCTGCTGAGCGGATCCGGGTAGCGGTTGAAGTCCGTCTGGTCCGCGATGGCCTGCAGCACTGCAGGCAGGGGCGGAAGCGGGTTCTCGTTCGAGGACAGTTTGTAGCTGGCAAGGCCCTCGACGGCGGCCGGGGGCTTGCCGGCGGCATAGCGGGGCAGCCTGTCCACGACCGGACGGGGCCTGATTCCCCCGGCGGGGTTCTCTGGTGAAGTCATGCCAACTAGCCTACTTCTCCGGTCCTGCCGCTTTCCTGCGCCGTATGAAAGCATGGGGCCATGTTCTCTTTCATCTTGCGGGTTCTCATCAACGGCTTGGCTCTGGGGATCGCGAGCTGGATCCTGCCCGGCCTGGATATCTCCACCACCGCAACGACGGAAGCCGTTGCCCAAGGTGGTGTCACACAGGGAACGGATCCGCTTGGTGTAATTCTTGCCTACCTTTTCATTGGCCTGATCTTCGGCCTGGTCAATGCACTGGTACGGCCGATCGTCAGCCTGCTGTCCCTGCCGATCACCATCCTGACGCTGGGCCTGTTCACGATCGTCATTAACGCCGCCATGCTGTTCCTGACGTCCTGGCTGAGCAGCTACACCCCCGTCCACTTCACCATTGACTCCTTCTTCTGGACTGCCGTGCTGGCTGCCATCATCATCACGGTGGTCTCCCTCGTTGCGGGCAGGATCACCGGCGTCCGGCGCTAAGCGGGCTAGCGCGCCCCAGCACCTGCCCGCCTAGCGGCCGACCCACCTGGCTGCCCCTTGGAGCGGCCTGTCCTGCTGGCGCGCCGTCGGGGCCTTCGGTTCCCGGTTTACGGCAAAGCGGGTGGCGGTCCCTGCCCCTCCCGCGCCAACAACGCCGGCGAGGACCGCCGTGTTCGCGACCAGGGACGGGTCTTTGCTGGCCGACACTGCCTTGGCGCCCTCCTCGTAGTTGCCAATGTTGTGGCCCGGCCCCAGGTTGAGATCAAAACCCGGCGGCCTGAACACCCTGTCGGTCAGCGTGACGGTGACCCTTTCCCTGGTGTCCGGGTTAGGAGTTCCGTCACTACCGGGAACCCAATCCTGGCGATGTTCGAGGTGGAGGGACGTGATTCCCGGTGCCGGCGAAATCGCGCCCACCGGTGAACCGGCCGTCAGCACATACTTCAGGTCGAATTCGGCGAGGAACGCCTTGTCACTGCTGAGGTTCATGGCATGTGCCCCGCCCTGGCTGTAGCCCACAGCCACTACCTGATCCCCTTTGACTGCACCGGCCTGGTGCAATGCCGACAGCACGGCAGCATTCAGGTATTCCGAGCCATAGCCCAGCGCCTCAGCAATCCCGGCCTCATCCAGCGGGTTCGAACCCCCTGCCGGATCCCCGGGCTGGGTTCCCGGGATGATGACGATATACGCTTTTCGGCCGTCCGCCTCCACTTGCACCACCTCGATCTTTCCGTGGCCCTCAGCGTCAAGTTCGCGAAGCCTGGCGAGGAGGCCGGCGGGCGAGGTGTCCACGACCACATCCCGGGTGAGTTCCTCGACGGCCGTGACGGGACGCGGCTTGAGGAAGGGAAGCGTGCCCTCCGCCAGCCTCCGCATCAACGGGCCAATGGCCAGGAAACCCCGGCCCGCTGCAACCTCGGCTGCCAACGCGCGAGCCAGCTCCGCAGGGGAAATTCCTATCATCAGTGCGAGTGACAAAGGCGCCGCGAGCGCCTCGGCAGCGTCGCGGCTCGGCACAAACGTGGTCTTCAGGTCCAGATAGAGCGCAGGCAGGAAGCCCCAGCCGTCGTCCGGCATGCGGACCCCCGCGGCGGCCAATGACTCTGCCGTTTCGTAGTCCCGGCGGCTCGCCCGGACCTGGCTGCTGAGGTGTTGGAGTTCTTCCCTGACGGCGCGGACCGCCTGGCCCCCTTCACCCACCGCAATCAGTGCGGCCGTGCCGCTTGTTCGGGGATCGTTCTCGTAGGGACACAGTTCTTCCCAGATCCGCCGGACCCCGATCTCAACCGCGGCGAGTTCGTCAGCCATGCCGTCAAGTTCAGCCACACCGGCCATGAGCTCTTCCAGTTGAAAGCTGATTCCTCCGACTCCGCCGCGGATCCGCATGCTGCCGTCCGTTGCCGGCTCCAGCGGTGGTAGCTGTCCGCCGCTTCCTGAGGGCGTGGCCTCTGCCATCAGTACCCTCCGCCGGGCGTCCGCTGGGATGAGACAGAAACCTGCTGTGAGTGGCGGAGGACAGCTTCATAGGCCGCCATCAGCCGCTCCCGTGCGCGACTCAGCGCGGCCGCCTGCAGCGAGATGGCGGTGCGGTACGCCTCGCCGGCCGGCGACTGCCACTCCGAGAGTTGAACCCGGCGGAAGGCGAGCAACGACGTATCGAGGCGGTGCGCAAAGCCCGCGACGCGCCAGGCCATCTGCTGCACCTCAAAGCTTCGCGAACCGCAGGTGTTGGCATCCGCTGCAGTGATGCTGCCGCTCATTCCCTTGTCCCCCTGACTTTTGTCGTTCCCCATGGTCGGTAATAACGACGCTACGGAGCGGTGCAGCGGCATGGAACTGGCGGCGTCGGCTATGTGGAAAACGGAGGGCACCCGAACCTGAGGCCCGGCGGGGAGAAGTCACACGGACAGCGCGCTTAAGGGGCAGCGCGACTTCGTGAAAGAATCAGCACATGCCTGAAACTGCCGCCACAGCTGAGACCCGTACGCCTTCCGGACGCCTGGCCCTTGCCGCCTCGCCGGACAAGATCGCCCTAGGCCCGCTGGACGGCCGGTACCAGTCCGCGGTCGCACCGTTGGTGGATTACCTGTCCGAGGCGGCCCTCAACCGGGATCGCGTGGCCGTGGAAGTCGAGTGGCTCATCCACCTGACCAGCAACAGCGTCCTCCCGGGCGCCGGCCCGCTGACGCCCGAACAGCAGGACCAGCTCCGCGCCATCGTCACGGAATTCGACTCCGCGTCGGTCACCGAGCTGGCCGACATCGAGGCCGTAACGGTTCACGACGTCAAGGCAGTCGAGTACTACATCGGCCGCAGGCTGCCGGCCATCGGCATTGAGCGGCTTACCGCCATGGTGCACTTCGGCTGCACCTCGGAAGACATCAACAACCTCTCCTACGCGCTGGGCGTCAAGGGCGCCGTGGAGGACGTGTGGCTGCCCGCCGCCAAGGCGCTGGTGGCCCAGATCAGCAGGATGGCTGACGACAACCGCAGCGTGCCCATGCTTTCCCGCACGCACGGACAGCCGGCCACGCCCACCACCCTGGGCAAGGAACTGGCCGTCATCGCGCACCGCCTGACCCGCCAGCTGGACCGGATTGCCAGGACGGAATACCTGGGCAAAATCAACGGCGCCACCGGCACCTACGCCGCCCACGTCGCTTCCGTTCCCGGCGCGGACTGGCAGCACGTGGCGAAGTCCTTCGTTGAGGGCCTGGGCCTGACCTGGAATCCGCTGACCACCCAGATCGAAAGCCACGACTGGCAGGCGGAGTTGTACGCCGACGTCGCGCGGTTCAACCGGATCCTGCACAACGTGTGCACCGACATCTGGAGCTACATCTCCATCGGCTACTTCGCGCAGATCCCGGTGGCGGGCGCCACGGGTTCCTCCACCATGCCGCACAAGGTCAACCCGATCCGCTTTGAGAACGCCGAAGCCAACCTGGAGATCTCCTCCGGCCTGCTGGACGTGCTGGGCTCCACGCTGGTCACCTCGCGCTGGCAGCGCGACCTCACCGACTCCTCCAGCCAGCGCAACATCGGCGTGGCCTTCGGGCACTCCCTGCTGGCCATCTCGAATGTGGTCAAGGGCCTGGAGCGCCTGGACGTAGCCGAGGACGTCCTGGCGGGCGACCTCGACACCAACTGGGAAGTTCTGGGCGAGGCCATCCAAATGGTGATGCGCGCCGAGGCGATTGCCGGCGTCGAAGGAATGGAAAACCCCTACGAGCGGCTCAAGGACCTGACCCGCGGACAGCGCGTGGATGCCGCCCGGATGCAGGAATTCGTCCAGGGCCTGGGCCTCTCCGCGGACGCCGAAGCCCGGCTGCTGGCCCTGACACCGGGCAAGTACACAGGCATCGCGGACCAGCTGGTGGACCACCTCAAATGAGGCTTCTGCTCATTCGCCACGGCCAGACCCCCGGCAACGTCCTGGGGCAGCTGGACACCGCTCACCCGGGACCGGGGCTGACGGAACTCGGCGAACGCCAGGCCGAGGCTCTTTCCCGCGCCCTGGCGAATGAGCGGATCCATTCCCTCTACGCCTCCACCCTGGTCCGGACCCAGATCACGGCAGCGCCGCTGGCGCGGCTCCACGGGCTGGACACTGAGGTGATTGAGGGCATCCACGAGATCGAAGCCGGTGCGCTCGAAAAGCTGACGGACCATGAATCGCACAAGCGGTACCTGGGCACCATATTTTCCTGGGCCGACGGCGACCTGGACCGCCGGATGCCTGCAGGTCCCAGCGGCCGGGACTTCTTCGACCGCTATGACGCCGCGATCGCTGCAGTGGCGGAGCGGGCAAACGGAATCGGGGATTCCGGATCCGTTGCCGTGGTCAGCCACGGGGCGGCCATCCGCGTATGGGCAGGACTGCGGGCAGGCAACATTGAGCCGGACTTTGCCGCGAAGCATGTGCTGAACAACACCGGCATTGTGGCCCTGGAGGGCGATCCTGACGACGGCTGGAAGCTCATCCACTGGGACGACAGCCCCGTGGGCGGCCTGGCTCTGGCCGATCCGACCGCGCAAGACCCCACCGGCAGACAGGCCTAGCAGTAGCTCCCCGAACGCGCCTCCACCCGTCGGCGCAGGGGATGCGGGCGCTGCAGGAGCATCGCGGCCTCTGCTGTGGCCTCCAGTGCTGTGGGGCGCTCCGCCGCATGCCTGGCTGTCATCGATCCCAGCAGCGATGCCCATTGTGAACCGAGATGCTGCGGTATGCCGGGGCTCCTCAGCGTCCTTGCGACCAGGGACTCGACGGCCGTCCCGGGAAAGGCCTTGACTCCCGTCAGGCATTCGAGCAGCACCAGCCCCAAGGCATAGATGTCGTCAGCCGGCCGGACTGTCTCGCCGTTGGCCTGCTCCGGACTCATGTACTGAACGGTGCCGGAAGACGTCCCGGGCTCCGGCTCGGTTCCGGCAGGTGCAGCGATGCCGAAGTCGATGATCCGGACAGGGCACTTGCGCAGGCGGCTCAGCAGCAGGTTCGCCGGCTTGATGTCACGGTGCACGATCCCGCGCGCATGCAGGTGCCGCAGTCCGGACAGGAGACCCACCGCCCAAGGAGCTACCTCGCTCCCAGGCACTGGCCCCCAACGGATTGTTTCCGCAAGGCTGCTGCCGTACACCAGTTCCTGGACCAGGAAGGGGTGGCCTGCCCAGCGGGAATCCGCCGCCCCGGTGCCCTTGTCAACAAATTTCACGAGCGCCGGATGGCGCAATCCCTCCATCAGGACAGCCTCAGCGGCGATACGTTCCCCGTTCCGCTTGTCCGCCAGTGCAGCCACTTTAACGGCGACCGGACGGCCGTCACGGTGGCCGGTACCACGGAACACTTGGGCGGTGGCACCGACGCCTAACCTTTCATGCAGCAGATAGCGCGTGTCCGAACCGGCATCCCATATCTCGGGAGGCTGGCCGCCGCAGTCGCTGGTCATGACATGCGGATATCGGCCAGGAGGCTGGCGGCGGGTGCCGCGTTTACCCAAGAGTCGAGCTGGAAGCCGCATCGGCACCGCCACACTTCGGGCAGGTCGGCCAGGGCTTCGCCGGCATCGTAGGAGTAGGCCGACATGGTCTGCGCGGCCGGTTTGGACCATTCCATGGCAACGCCGCAGTGCTTGGGCGGGTATCCAGCCGCGCCGGATCCGTCCGGGATACGGGCTGAATCGGTCATGGTGCCTGATGGCCCCGCAGTCATTTCGGTCCCCTGGCCCCGTCCGTCAAATCGTGTGAACGTAACCAAGCGAACCCAACTCCCTATGCCAAGCGCCAAACTACCAACGGTCAACCCTATTAATAGTAAGCATACATATAAGTAGTCAATATAACTAGCTTGTCTAACTATCTACTCAGGTGAAGGGATGGTCGTCCGGCTCGATCGCCTCGCGCATTCGCTGGAGAAAAGCGATAACGACGCCGGCTTCTTCCGCGGTCAGCTCCTCCGCCACCGCCATCATCCTGCGATGCATGGCTCCGAGGGTGGCCCGGACTTCGGTATCGGATTCGACGGTCGGTACGACGATCAACGATCGCCGGTCGGTGGGGTGCGGCTCGCGACGCACATGGCCACTGCCGACGAGGCGGTCTATCAGCGAAGTCGTGGAGGCGCTGGTAATGCCCAGGAATGTACTGAGGTCCTTGGGAACAACCGCCCTGTTCGAGGCCCGTGCGCGCAGGAGGTATCGCAGGGCGAGGATATCCGTCTCCCCCATGCCCATCGAATCCCTGGTTGCCCGGCGCGTTGCCACCTCGGCATTGCGATAATCACGCAGGGACTGCAATACGGCTGCGCCATGGTCGAACTGCCCGTCGGCGCCGTACCAATAGCCGGATCCGGCACTGCTGTTCAAAGCCATTGAGTAATACTAGCCGATCTGATATCTAGACGGACTTGATAAATCCTCACGGGCGGACATCTTGTTCTCCGGCCGCTTACCCGAAGGAAACACCGCGGTAACGGCACCCTCTTAGGCTTATTTTGCATAACCCTTCGGCGAATCGAGGCAGTGATGCAGACCAACCCCCGTCTCAACATCAGGCAGGTCACTTGGGCCAACCCCGTGGGCGCCGACCTGCGTGCGGCACAGCAGGCGGAGCTGGACGCCCGCTTCGGCACGAAGGACCACGAACCCGGCCCGCCGCCGTCGGAAGCGGATACCGCCGTGTTCCTGGTGGCCTATGAGAAGAGCTCCGGCCAGCCGGTGGGCTGCGGCGGACTGAGGATGCTGGACTCCACGACGGCCGAAATCAAGCGGCTGTACGTACTTCCCTACACCCGCGGTTCGGGGGTGGCGAGCTCCATCCTTGCAGCACTGGAGGCGCACGCGTACGGCATGGGCGTCACCTCCATCACCGCCGAAGCGGGCTCCGCCCAGCCGGACGGGAGGAACTTCTACCAAAGCTGCGGCTTTGACGAAATTCCGAACTTCGGCCCCTACATCGGCATGGAGCACTCCTACTGCTACGCCAAGAAGATCGATTCCCACAGCGCCGCCCACACTGCCATGGCCTGACTGCGGCAGCGCCTGCCGCAGTCGTGACTTGGCGCGCCGTCATACTGCGGCAGGCGCAGGCCCGTCGGCTAATCTCGCCTTATGGAATCGGCAGACATTACCTTCCGCACCCGCAAATGGGTGCGCCCTGAAGACCTCAATGCGAACGGCACGCTGTTCGGCGGGAGCCTGCTGAAATGGATCGACGAGGAAGCGGCCATCTACGCCATCCTGCAACTTGGCAACGGCCGGGCAGTCACCAAGTACATTTCCGAAATCAATTTCGTCAGCTCCGCGGTACAGGGAGACCTGATTGAGATGGGGCTGACCGCCACGCGATTCGGCCGGACATCGCTGACCATGCGCGCCGAAGTGCGGAACATGATCACCCGGCAGAGCATCCTCACCATCGAGGAAATCGTGTTCGTGAACCTCGACCCGCACGGCAAGCCCGAACCCCACGGCTATACCGAGATCACTTACGACCGCGACCGCATCCCCACCCACCACCTGACCGAGACCCTGGAACAGGACTGACCCTTCCGGGGTACTCCGGAAGTTCACGATGCGTTAAAGCCACGGGCATGCGCTGTTGGGGCGCCTGGACAAGACTCGAACGCCGGGGCCGGGTAGTTTATCGAATCGATAGCTATAAACGGCCCGAATCGGCATGAGCCGCTATAGGCTTGCCGGACAATGCTCCGGTTCCAGTTCAGAAATGGGTCTCAATCGTGCACAAACTCAAGACAATGGTTGCCGCCGTCGTCGCCATCACCCTTCTAGCCGGCTGCGGCGCCGGCAGCGCGGCTCCCGAAAGCTCCGGAAGTTCCTCCGCCGCAGGGGCGTCGGGCGACACTCTGGTGGTGTACACCAACTCCAACGGAGAGGGCCGCGGAGAGTGGCTGACGAAAAAGGCAGCGGACGCCGGCTTCAAGATTGAGATTGTGGGCGCCGGCGGCGCAGACGCGACCAACAAACTGATCGCCGAAAAGAACAACCCCATTGCGGACGTCGCCTTCGGCCTCAACAACATGTACTTCGCCCAGGTCAAAGCGGCCGGTGCGATCGAGGCCTATGAGCCTGCCTGGGCAGGCGAAGTGGATCCCTCGCTCGCAGACAGCGACGACGACAAAGCCTACTGGCCGCTGGTTAAGCAGGCCATTATGCTCGGCTACAACTCGGATAAGTTCACCCCGGAGCAGGCACCGAAGGACTGGACGGACCTGTGGTCCAAAGACGAGTTCAAAACACGCTATGAGCGGGTCACTGGTCTGGGAACCGCCACGGCGCAGCTGGTATTCGCCGGTATTCTCGCCCGCTACAAGGACGATTCCGGTGACTTGGGCATCTCCGATGAAGGCTGGAAGCAGGTGGAGCAGTACTTCAAGAACGGCAGCCCCGCCGTCGCGAAAACCGATCTCTTCGCCCGCATCGCGTCTGGCGACGTGGACATGGGTCAGATGCCGTCGTCCATCGTGGCGGAACGCGAGAAGTCCTTCAAGGTGAATGTCGAAACGGTGGTGCCGTCCGTGGGCGTCCCCCTCGCCGTGGAGCAGGTCGCCCTGGTGAAGGGAACCGACAAGAAGGAACAGGCCCAAAAGTTCATCGACTGGTTCGGCAGTGCCGACGTCCAGGGTGAGTTTGCACAGCAGTTCAACTCCATGCCGGTGAACAAGAGCGCCGCCGCCAAGGCCAAGCCGGAGGTGGTGGAGTTCTTCAACGGACTGAAGCAGCAGGAGATTGACTGGAACTTCGTCCAGGAAAACATGGGCTCGTGGGTGGAAAAGATCGAGCTCGAGTACATGACGTAACCCTGGCCGCCCCCCGCTTCCGCAGTCCCACAAGACAGGTTTCCCATGATCCGCTTGGACAACATCGAAGTTTCCTTCGGCGATTTTATTGCCATCCCGCACCTGGACCTCCACGTCCGGCCCGGTGAATTCTTCACGCTGCTGGGCCCGTCGGGGTGCGGCAAAACGACGGCACTTCGGACGTTGGCAGGCTTCATCGAGCCGTCCGCGGGGTCGGTCCATGTGGACGGCAAGAACGTCACGCGCCTGCCGAGCGACAAGCGCCAGGTGGGGATGGTTTTCCAGAACTATGCTCTGTTCCCGAGCATGAGTGTGTGGGAAAACATCGCGTTCGGCCTACGTGTGCGGAAGGAAAAGTCCGCCGAGAGCGACCGCCTGGTGCGCGACATCGCGCGCCGGGTGGAGCTCAGCGATGAACAGCTGGACAAGAACGTGGCAGAGCTGTCGGGAGGCCAGCAGCAGCGGGTTGCCGTTGCCCGCGCCCTGGTGCTTCGGCCCAAGATCCTGCTCCTCGACGAACCGCTGTCCAATCTCGACGCCAAGCTGCGCCACCAATTGCGGCAACAGCTCAAGGACCTGCAGAGCGAGTTCGGCATCACCACTGTGTACGTGACCCATGACCAGGACGAGGCCTTGGCCATGAGCGACCGCGTGGCCGTCTTCAACAAGGGGGTGGTGGAGCAGGTGGGCACTCCGCAGGACATCTACGACCGGTCGGCCACCGAATTCGTATGCAATTTCATCGGCGACAGCTCCGCCCTGACCGCGGACTTCATCAATGAACTGAACAGGCTCTCGGACGCCGGGCTCGGCACGGCAGCAAACTCCTACCTGCGGGTGGAAAAAGCCTCGCTGACGCCGCCCGCAGCCGGCAGCACCGCCGTCGGGCTTTCCGGAAAGGTGGTGTCCCGCACGTATCACGGGCTCCACAGCCGTTACGTGGTGCGCAGCCACGGCGCCGACATCCGCCTGCTGGTCAAGGAGGACGGCGGGGTGCATCCCGCGACCGGGGCCGAAACCACGATATACGTGCAGCCGGGCCACGTGCTGCAGTACCACCCCGATACCGGCGCCGCGCTTGCCTCGCAGGATCCGGCCGGTCAGGAGCAGGCAGCGCAGGATCAGGCAGCGTCCCTCCGATGAGCAGCGGCAACTCAGCCAGAAGCATGTTCCGTTCCCCGTTCATCATCATCGTGGGAACGGTCCTGACCTGGTTCATCGCGGCGTTCCTCGTCTGGCCCAACGCGAACGTGCTGATCGAAACCTTCTTCCCCGAAGGAAACTTTTCGGGCCGGGCGGCCGAAAAGCTTTTCTCCTCTCAGCGCGCCATGAAATCCCTGGGCAACAGCTTCCTGCTGGCAGTGGCACTCTCCATCACGGTGAACGTGGTGGGCATCTTCATCGTCCTGGTCACCCATTACTTCAGGATCCGCGGTTCCAGGATCCTGTTCCTGGGCTACGCCACCACGTTCATCTACGGCGGCATCGTGCTGGCGGCGGGCTACAAATTCATTTACGGCGACAAGGGAATCGTCACGGCATTCCTGCTGAACATCTTTCCCGGGATGGATCCGGGATGGTTTTCGGGATTCTTCGCCGTTTTGGCGGTGATGACCTTCGCCACCACCACCAACCACATGCTGTTCGTTGCGAACGCCCTCAAAGGCGTCGACTACCAGACCATCGAAGCGGCCAGAAACCTTGGCGCGTCAACCTGGACCATCCTTCGCCGCATCGTGCTGCCGATGCTGAAGCCCACCCTCTTCGCCGTCACCATCCTGTCCTTCCTGACCGGCCTGGGGGCACTCAGCGCGCCGCAGGTCCTGGGCGGACGCGACTTCCAGACCATCACCCCGATGATCCTCACGTTCACGAACAGCCCCACCTCCCGAGACCTGGCGGCGTTGCTCGCCGTCATCCTCGGTGTGGCCACCATCGTGATGCTCGCGGTCATGTCGCGCCTGGAAAAGGGCGGCACCTACTTTTCCGTATCCAAGGTTTCCTCGGCGCTCCAGAAGCAGAAAATCTCCAACCCGGCAGCCAACATTGCCGTCCACGCGGCCGCCTACCTGCTGTTTGCGGTGTACACCCTGCCAGTGGTCCTGATTGTGCTGTTTTCCTTCGCAGACGGCGCCGCCATCCAGACCGGACACCCCTCGCCGGGCAGTCTCACCTTCGACAATTATGTGCGCGTGCTGACCCAGCCCTCCGGCCTGAGGCCATTTGTCATCAGCGTTGTCTACAGCGCGCTAGCTGCGGTGATCGCCGTGGGCGGCCTGCTCTTCGTGGCGCGGATCCTGCAGAAACACAAGAACTGGGTAACGGCGTCGTTCGAGTACCTGCTGCACATCCCGTGGATCCTGCCGTCGGCTTTGCTGGCTTTGGGGTTGATCATCAGCTACGACCACCCGAATCCGCTGGTGGGCGGTGCCGTCCTGACCGGGACCACCGTCATCCTCCTGATCGCGTTTGTCACGGTGAAGATCCCCTTCACGTTAAGGATGCTCAAGGCGTCCTTTGCGTCGGTGAATTCATCGCTGGAGGAGGCGGCAACCATCATGGGGGCAAGAACGATTTACGTCTTCCGGCGCATCCTGCTGCCACTGGTCCTTCCCGCCGCTGCCGCCATCGCTGCCCTCAACTTCAACAGCATGCTGGACGACTACGACACCGCCATCTTCCTGGCCCACCCGCTGGTCCAGCCGCTGGGCCTTGTCATCAAGGCCAACACGGACGGCGCAGAAGGCGTGGACGGTGTTTCCAATACCTTTGTGTACACGGTGCTGCTGATGGTCATCACCGGGCTGACGATGTACCTGGTCTACGGAAGGTCGGGCGGCCGGTCTGCCATGCGTCGGCGGAAGGACGGGACACGCGGCGGATCCGGCGCCGCTGCCGACACGACTGCTCCCGCGGCATCGCCCGTTGCGGAGACAGCGGACGCCAAGGCGTCCGCGCCGAGTCCGGTGCCCTAAGCCCAGCCCCGAAAGACCGCGTCCGACGGCGGTGCGCAACCAGGCGGACGGCGCCCGCTAAGCGGTGCGGCTCAGCCGCCCGGCGACGCTGAGAATCCTGTCCCGGAACGGCTGGGCCGATTCGTCAAGCACAAGCCGGGTCATCGCGGAAGACGCCACCCGTAAGGCCTGGCTGCGAAGCACGCGCCGCTTATTGTAGGCCGCGAGCGCCTCCGGAAGCGGCCGCGAGTTGAGCAGCCCGGCGAGGGTAACCGAATCAACCAGGGCCTCGCAGGCCCCGCGTCCAAGGTTAGGCGTCATGCCGTGCGCCGCGTCTCCCACCAGCGCGGTGCCCCCGCGTGCGTAGTGCCCGAGGGCGGGCACTGTCCAGATCCGCTGGGCGAGCGTCCCTTCGGGGGCTGCCCCGGCGAGAACGCGAACGATTCCCGGAGCCTTTCCTGAAAAGCGCCGGCGGGTGAGATCCAGTGCCGCGGCGATATCGACGCCGCCGGGCCCCAGGTCCGACCGGTAGGACGCGTACCAGTAGGTCCGTTGCCGGGATGCCGGAGCGATGCCGAACAATTCACCGCGGCCCCAGTATTCGCCAGCCGTATCCCCGGCGACAGGTTCATCGATGATCCCGCGCAAGGCGAGGTAGGGACTGAGCCGTTCCAGGGACCGCGAGCCCCACCGTTGCCGGCGGACCACACTGTGGACGCCGTCGGCTCCCACCAGGAGCCCTGAGTCGGGAAACGCGGTCACCGCACCGGACACCCGGGTCACGGACTGCGGCACGGCAGAGTCCAGGAGGCGAAGCAGGTCAGCGCGTGAAACGCCGATCACGCCTGCAACCGCGGCCCGGAACCACGCCTTCCCGGACACGTCCCGCAGTGCCATGGCGTCAAAGGCGGAGCCTGCCGCCTGAATCTGCGGCAGGATCCCCACGGCGCCGAGCGCCTTCTGGGCCTCCGGCCACATGGCCAGGGACGTTTCAACTGTCGGCAGCGTGTTCCGCTGCTCGTGCACCGTGACGTGGAAGCGACCCGGATCAAGCGTCGCGGCGAGGGCCAGCCCGGCGATGCCCCCGCCCACGATTGTTATGCCGTACATTTCCCGAGTCTACGGCCGGAGCTGCTGCCGCCCTCGTGCCTAGTGGGCCCCGGGCCAGCCGGTGTAGGCCTCGGCCAGGTAGGCCCGGCCGTGGCGGGAGGAGACCACCGAGTTGAGTTCACCCAGCTGGCGGGCCCGGGAGAAGTCGTCGGCGTCCACCGGCGTGTGGAGCATCGAGGTCATCCAGTAGGAGAACTGCTGTGCCTTCCAGACGCGCTCCAGGGCGCGGTCGCTGTAGGCGTCCAACAGCACCGTTGAACCGCCCTTGTAGTAGCTTTCCAGCCCTTCGAAAAGGACCTTGACGTCGTGGATGGCCAGGTTCAAGCCCTTGGCGCCGGTGGGCGGGACGGTGTGGGCGGCGTCGCCGGCCAGGAAGAGCTTTCCGTGGCGCATGGGGGCGTGGACGAAGCTGCGGAACTTCAGCACCATCTTGTCGATGACCGGGCCTTCCTTGAGCTCGTAGCCGTTGCCGTTGACCCGGCTGCGGAAGGCGTCCCAGATGCGGTCCTCACTCCAGTTGTTCACGTCCTCGTTGGGATCGCATTGGAAGTACATCCGCTGAACGGTTTCGGTCCGCTGGCTGATCAGCGCAAAGCCGTTGTCCGAGTTGGCGTAGATCAGCTCGTCGGAGCTCCGGGGCGCCTCAGCCAGGATGCCGAACCACGCGAAGGGGTACTCGTGGAAGTACCATTTGCGGTCCGCCTCAGGGATCTGGAAGCGGCAGTGGCTGCGGGAGCCGTCCGCGCCGGTGATGAAATCGGCCTGCAGCTCATATTCCACACCGTCGGCGTCCGTGAACCAGACCTTTGGGGATCCTTCGATGTCGTGGATGGTGGTATCCGTTACGCTGTAGCGGACGTCTCCGCCGTCGGCCTCGCGGCGAGCGGCCAGGTCCATGAACACGTCGGTCTGCGGGTAGAGCCACACCGACTCCCCCACCAGGTCCTGGAAATCGATCCGGTGGCTTTCGCCGTTGAAGCGCAGTTCAATGCCGTCGTGCCGGTCACCGTCGCGCAGCACGCGGTCCGAGACGCCGCTGTCCACCAACATGTTCACGGTGCCGTGCTCCAGGATGCCGGCGCGGACTGTCTCCTGGATTTCCTGGCGGCTCCGGATTTCGATGACGGTGGATTCTATGCCGGACTTGGCGAGCAGATGCGAGAGCATCAGGCCTGCCGGTCCTGCACCCAGAATGGCCACTTGGGTGGTGAGTACTTTGCGGGCTGCCATGGTGTTTCCTCGCTTCGTTGCGGGGCCCGGCGGGAGTGCCCGGGGCCTGTTGGATCGTCTGGAAACAGTGTGCGCCCCGATGCGTGATCCGCGTTACAGTGATTCCGTTGAACGGAATTTAGGTCTGAACCCGCAGCTCTGCAGGGCTCTGCGATTCAGCGAGACGACGGCCGATGCCGCGGGCGGCTGTCTGCAGGGCCGGGACCAGCGCCTGCAGGCGCATCTCACGCAAGGGAACCACGACGCCGATCGCAGCCACCGTCCGCTTCCTCCGGTCCATCACCGGAACGGCAATGCCCCAGGTGTCCGGGTCCACCACACCGGCCAGCTGGGCGTACCCCTGGTGTGCAGCTTGGCCTAACTGGATGCGCAGTTCTTCCACCGTCAACCTGCCGGCAGGATCCGTGAAACCCGCAAGGTAGTCCGCCTGGACCGCGTGCGGCTGGTTGGCCATCAGGACCAGCCCGGCCGAGGACACGTGCACGGGCATGCGGCCGGCGACCTGCGCCCGGTTCGCCACCGAGCCGCGCCGGGAAAGCCGCTCGACGAAAAGGGCTTCCCAGCCGTCCAGCACCGCAAGGTTCACGTTCTGATTGAGCACCTGCTGAATGTCCTCCATGAACGGCATGGCGGCCTGGCGCAGTTCCAGTGTGGGCGAATTGCGGTTAACGAGCTCCCAGAGCCGGAGCCCCAGTTGCACCGAACCGCCGGCACCGACGTCCAGCAGGCCGTGTCCGGCCAGTTGGCGCACCAGCCGGTGGGCCGTGGTGAGCGGCAGCCCCGCCCGCCCGGCGAGTTCCGAAAGCGGAAGCACGTTCACACCCTCCGGAAAAGCGGCAATGACGCGGACCACGCGGTCCACCACAGAGTCCCCGGAAACCGAGTTGGCCATACTTCCCCTTCCATTGAATGGTTCGAAGTGTCCCACATAACACTGCCCAGTGGTACAAATCTCAGGGTGGGGAACCTTTGATCCCGGCTTGTTTCGCACGGAAACAGAGCGCACCAATCAACTTTTTGAGGTAGCAATGTCAACGACGTCGTTGGAAAACAAATCACGCTGGCCCGTCTGGCTCTGCTGGCTGGCCATGGTCCTGGACGGCTTTGACCTGGTAGTGCTTGGCACCGTCATCCCCACGCTCATCAAGACCCACGACCTTGGCTTCGACGCCGTGGGCGCCACCTTTGCTGCGACTATCTCCCTGGTGGGCGTGGGCCTCGGAGCGCTGTTCATTGCACCGCTTTCCGACCGATTCGGCCGACGGAACCTGCTGGTTGCCTGCGTTACGTGGTTCTCCATCTTCACCATTGCCGTGGTCTTTGCCCCCAACGTGGCAGTCTTCAGCGCCTTCAGGCTGCTGGCGGGCCTGGGGCTGGGCGCCTGCCTTCCCGCTGCTTTGGCCTACATGAACGATTACGCCCCCGCGGGATCCGCCGGCAAGTCCACCACCCGGACCATGACGGGCTACCACGCAGGCGCAGTGGCCACCGCCTTCCTGGCGCTCATGGTCATCCCTGACTGGCGCATCATGTTCGTAGTTGGCGGCCTTGCGGGCTTCGTGCTGGTCCCGTTCCTGTGGTTCAAGCTGCCGGAAACGCTGCCCGCCGTCATCTCCCTTCCGGCGCCCGGCAAGGCCGCGGCAAGAGAACCCGCTCCTGCGGTGGAAGACCGTGCCAGCTTCAAGGACCTCGGGCGGAAACCGTACCCGCTCGTGGCCGCCGGTGTGGCCGTGGCCTCGTTCATGGGCCTGCTGCTGGTGTACGGACTGAATACCTGGCTGCCGCAGCTCATGTCGTCCGCCGGCTACACGCTCAGCGCCGGGCTCTCCCTCCTGCTGGTCCTGAACGTGGGCGCCGTGGCGGGCCTGGTAGTGGCCGGTATCCTGGCGGACAAGCACGGAACCAAGAAGATCGTGCTTCTCTGGTTCGGGCTCTCCGCCGTGTTCCTGGCAGTACTTAGCGTGAAAATCCAGAACGAGCTGTTCCTGAACGCGGCCGTCTTCGTCACCGGGGTCTTCGTCTTCAGCTCACAGGTGCTGGTGTATGCCTGGGTGAGCCAGCTGTTCCCGCCGCGGCTGCGCGGCACCGCGCTGGGCTTCGCCGCAGGCGTCGGACGCCTGGGGGCCATCCTCGGTCCGGCCGTGACAGGCACCCTTGTGGCCGCCGGAATCGCTTACCCCTGGGGCTTCTATGTCTTTGCCGCCGCGGCCGTTCTCGCCGTTGCAGCCCTCGCCCTGGTCCCGCAGGCGGTCACCGCGGCGGCGGGCAAGCGGACCGCCGTCGGGCCTTCCTAAATCCCCGCACCGCGGCGGGTTATCAAGCATGCCTGACGAGTGTAGCCTAGGCAGGAAGTAAGCCTACTTATTTCCTCGAGGTGAGCTCATGGTTGACCGTATTGCCGACATCTGGGGCGCCCGCACACCTTACGCCCAGGGAGGACGATGGCCCGACCGCGTCGACATGGTGCTGCAGGCGGACATCGAGGCAGGCGAGGTCGATGAATGGGTGCAGTCCGCCTGCGTTCTCTGCAGCAACGGCTGCGGATGCGACATCGCCGTCAAGGACGGCCGGATGGTGGGCATCCGGGGACGGGCCACAGACCGGGTCAACCATGGCCGGCTTGGGCCCAAGGGCCTGTTTGGCAGCTGGCAGGGAATGCAGCACCAGGACCGCCTGACCCGGCCGCTGATCCGCGAGAATGGCCGCTTGGTTGACACGGACTGGGACACGGCCATGGAACGCATCGTGGCCCGAAGTAAGGAGCTGCTTGCCTCGAAAGGTCCGTTGAGCCATGGGTTCTACACCAGCGGACAGTTGTTCCTGGAGGAATACTACGCACTGGGCATCATCGGCAAAGCCGGAATCGGCACGCCGCACATGGACGGCAACACACGACTGTGCACCGCCACTGCGGCCGCATCGCTGAAGGAAAGCTTCGGCGCGGACGGACAGCCCGGCAGCTATGCGGACATCGACGAATGCGATGCCGTGTTCCTCTACGGACACAACATGGCAGAGACCCAGACTGTCCTCTGGAGCCGTCTCCTGGACCGCTTGTCCGGGCCAAACCCGCCGCGGCTTGTCTGTGTGGATCCCCGCGAAACGGAGGTTGCCAGGGCGGCGGAGGTCCATCTGCCCGTCAGGCCGGGCACCAACCTGGCACTCATGAACGGCCTGATCCGCGAACTGTTCGTCAACGGCTGGATTGACCAGGACTACATCGACGCGCACACCCTCAACGTCGGTCAGCTGCGCGGCGTGGTGGACAAGTGGACGCCCGAACGGGTGGCCGAAGTCTGCGGCGTGGAAGCCTCGGACGTCCGCAGGGCCGCGGCAATCTTTGGTGCCAGTGAACGGGTCCTGTCCACGGTCCTGCAGGGGTTCTACCAGTCCGCCCACGCCACAGCCTCCGCCTGCCAGGTCAACAACCTTCACCTGCTCCGCGGCCAGCTGGGCAGGCCGGGGTGCGGAATCCTGCAAATGAACGGCCAGCCAACTGCGCAGAACAACCGGGAATGCGGGGCCGACGGCGACCTCCCGGGCTTCCGGAACTGGGAGAATCCGGAACATGTGAAGGAACTCGCGCGCATCTGGAACATCGATCCGTCCGTCATCCCGGACTGGTCGCCACCTACCCACGCGATGCAGATCTTCCGCTACGCGGAGCAGGGATCCGTCGGCTTCCTCTGGATATCGGCCACCAACCCGGCCGTCTCAATGCCCCAGCTCGCCAGGATCCGTGACATATTGCGCAAGGAGAGCCTGTTCCTCGTGGTGCAGGACATCTACCTCTCCGAAACTGCGCAATATGCCGACGTCGTTCTTCCGTGCGCGGGCTGGGGAGAGAAGACCGGAACCTTCACGAATGTGGACCGCACGGTCCACCTTTCGGAGAAGGCGGTTGACCCGCCCGGCGAAGCACGCAGCGACCTGGACGTCTTCCTGGACTACGCCCGCCGCATGGATTTCAGGGACAAGGACGGCGGGCCCCTGCTGGACTGGACCGGCCCCCAAGACGGTTTTGAGGCATGGAAGGAATGCACACGCGGCCGCCCCTGCGACTACACCGGCCTGAGCTACGAGCTGCTCCGCGGCGCCAGCGGCGTCCAATGGCCATACAATGACGAACACCGGGAAGGCACCGAACGGCTGTACACCGACGGGCACTTTCCCACCGATCCGGCCTACTGCGAATCATTCGGACACGACCTGCTCACAGGCGCCACCGTAGGTTCCACGACTTACAAAGCGAGCGTCCAGTCAGGGAAGGCCTGGTTCAAGGCACTTGACTACACACCCCCGCACGAAGAACCTGATGAGGACTACCCGTTCCGGTACACCACCGGCCGTACGGTCTACCACTTCCACACCAGGACAAAAACCGGACGCAGCAAGCCGTTGAACGACGCCGCTCCCGCGCCGTGGTTGGAGATGTCCCGGGAGGACGCCGGAAAGCTCGGGGTGGCGGAGGGCGACATGGTCCGTGTGGCGTCGCGCCGGGGCACGCTGGAACTGCCGGTGCGGGTGGCGGATATCAGGCCTGGGTGCGTTTTCGCCCCGTTCCATTACGGTTATTGGGATACCGCCGGCCCCGACGAGGGCGGCCGGCCACGGGCAGCCAATGAACTGACGCTAACGGAGTGGGATCCAGTGTCCAAACAGCCCGTCTTCAAGAACGCGGCCGTGCGGCTTGAAAAGATCCCCGGGCAGGGGCCGGCATGAAACTTCCCGTCTACCTCGGCCTGCTGCAGGAAGCTGAAGCCACCTTGGCGAGCTCTTTTCGAGTGGTGGCGCACGGGCACGGCGAGGAGCCCGATGTGCGCTTCCTGCTCGAAACACTCGCCAAGCAGTGCGACGCCCACCGCGAGGCGCTGAGTCCCGTGATTGAACGCTACGGGGAGGAAACCGAAGGCGAGGAGGAACACCGGCTGACAGCTAACGGAATCCGGGAAGTCCGTTCCGGGCCCCTGGCCCTGCTCCTGGACCTGCAGGACCTGTACGTGCTGGTCAACCACATCGATGTCACCTGGATGATGGTGGCGCAGGCGGCGAAGGGTGACCGCGACGAACAGCTTCTGGACGTCGTGTCGCAGTGCGAAGGGGACACCGAGCTCCAGCTCCGGTGGCTGCGGACGCGCATGAAACAGGCCGCACCCCAGGCCCTGCTTGTTGCCGAATAGAACACCTACGCCGAGAGGGGCCGGGCGCCGCTCCGGGCCCGCATCCGCCGCCACACGGCGGGGGCAACCACTACGGCAATGCCGACGGCGGCGCCGATGACTGTCTCCACGATCCTGTCCCGCAACAGCACCTGGGGGGCAGCGGGCGCAGCCAGCAACGTGGCGCTGAGAGCCAGCGGCGTAACGAAGATCTGCGCCAGGACGTACTGGCGTGCAATGAACATCTCGGCGCCGAACTGGCACGCGGCGATCACCAGCACCATCTGCCAGGGCGCAGGATTCAGCAGCAGCACACCCGCCAGCACGATCAGGCCCAGCACGGTGCCGATGATTCTCTGGATGCCCCTGGCCACCCGGTGGCGGGTGGTGCGGCCCACCAGCGGCACAACGGCAGCCACCATGGCCCAGTAGTTGTGGCCGAAGCCCAGCCGCTGGCCCACAAGGGTGGACAGTGTGCCCGCCAGGCCAGCTGCCACGATGTAGCCCACGGCCTCGAGCCAGGCGGCGCGCTTTTCATCGGGCGTCAGCCGGGCAGGTTCGGGCATGGACCACGGCGTCCGCCGGCTCCGCACGAGGCGGGAGGAAATGCCGACCAGCAGGCAGAACACGGTGGTGAGGATGGCGACAAGCATGCATTGCCAGAGCGGCGGCTGGCTGGGAATCGACGCGACGGCAGCGAAGGCAAAGATATGGAACAACGAGCCCGCCGGCCGGTGCCGCCACAAGGCGATCACCAGCGAACACGCCCCGGCCACCACGGTGGTGGCCGCCACCTGCGCCCAGGTGCTCGCGGCGTCCGACAGCCCCAGGGCCTGGCCGGCGCGGGCGGACAGGGTTGCCAGCAATATGACGAGCAGCATGAGCGAGCCGGCGCGCACCTGGATGAAGAGCCGCTTCCGGTGCATCTCCCCGCGGCCGTAGATTCCGGTGAAGGCGCCAAAAGAGGCAAAGATTGCCAGGTCGCTGCGGCCTATCAGGACAAGGATGATCAGCGGAACAAAGACACCAACTGCGCACCGGATCGCGACCTGATGGTCCTTATTGCCGGGGGCAATCGTGAACATCTCGGCGAACAGCTTCACGGGGGTCACGCCTTTCCATACGGTGCCAGTCTGATGGCGGCAGCGTCGGCGTCCACCCCAAATCCTACGGCCTCGGGCGCGGTAACGACGGCGGCGCGAAGGCGCGGACTGGTATTGTCAATCGGTTAAATCACCGACTGAATCGAATACCGGAGGACCCCATGCTCAAAGGATTCAAGGATTTCATCCTTCGTGGCAACGTGATCGAACTGTCCATCGCCGTCGTCGTCGGCACGGCTTTCACGGCGCTGGTGGCCGCGTTCACCACGAACATCGTCAACCCGATCATCGCAGCGGCCGGCGGCGTCCAGACGGAAGGGCTGGGCTTCCACATCTGGCCCGGAAATGACAAGACGTTCGTCAACATCGGCGGCGTGCTCACCGCGTTCGTGACCTTCCTCATCACGGCGGCCGTGGTCTATTTCATCTTCGTAGCGCCCATGAACAAGATCAACTCACTGGTGAAGAGCCGGCTGGCCACGGCGGAGCCCGAGGAGGAGCCCATCCCGGCAGACACAGCGCTGCTGGCCGAGATCCGGGACCTGCTGACCCAGCTCGCCGGCAACGACCGGGAACTCACCAGCGCAGGAACGTCAACAGAACCGGAAGGACCACGCTGACTCCGAGGCAGTCAGGCGCTGGCGGCGTCGGCCCGCCGGAACCCGCCGTTCCATTTGCCCCGCCGCACCGTGGTGGGAATTCCGGCGGCAGCGAGCCGGACGGAGCGAAGTACCCGTGACTGCTCGCCCGGAGTCAGCTCGTGGTAAACCGGGAGGACGACCAGCCGGTCCGCCAGCCGTTCCGTGACTGAGAGGTCTGCCGCGCCGGTGTCCCGGTTCCTGTAGGCCGGCTCCCGGTGGACCGCCGCGATCCCGGCGCCGGCGGATATGCCGTCGCGTGACAACCGTTCCAGAAGCTCATTGCGGGCCACGGCGAAGGACGGCAGCACTTCGAGCCAGAAGGATTGAAAATTGCTGGTGCCGTAGTCGGGGTCCTTGATGAACCGGAGCCCGCCGATCCGCGCGAGCGCCAGCTGGTAGCTGGCCACGATTTCCCGGCGATGGGCGACGGCTTCCTGCAGCCGCCCGAGCTGGACCAGGCCGATGGCAGCCTGCAGGTCGGTCATGCGGTGATCGGTTCCCTCACCGCTCCCGCCCTCATCACGAAGGTCCCGGGCTGCGCTTGCCCACCCCTCATTCCGGGTGGTCAGCATTCCGCCTTCGCCGGTGGTCAGGACCTCAAACGAATCGAAGGACCACACGGTCAATTCGGCGCCGGCTCCCACCGGCTGTCCCTGGTACGTGGAGCCCACACCGCAGGAGGCGTCCTCGATGACCGTGACGCCGAGCGGGTCACACAGCTCGCGGATGGGTTCCAGGTCAACTGGCATCCCTCCCTGGTCCGCCGCGATCACCGCCCGGGTGGCCGGCGTGAGGGCCTCCTCGATGGTCCTCCGGGACACATTGCCGGTTCCCGCCTCGACATCGGCAAAGACCGTCCGGGCGCCCAGGCGACTGACGGCGTCGGCGTTCGCTGCTGAGCAGAACGAGGGCAGGACGACGTCATCCTGCGGTTCGACACCGGCCACGCTGAGCGCCAGGTGGAGCGCGGCGGTTCCGCTGGAGACTGCGACGGCGTACGGCGCCTGTTGGGCAGAGCCGAATGCCTCTTCGAACTGCCCCACGCGAGGCCCCTGAACCATCCGGCCCGAAGAAAGCACTTGCACGACGGCGTCCGCTTCCTCCTGCCCGAGCCATGGCCTCATCACGCCGATGTGGCTAACCGCACGGTCTTCGCTGATGGTCACCGGGACCTCCCGCTCGTCAAAAGGAAATAGGTATGCCCTTCCATTCAACGCGCCACCCGACGGTGCGGTCACGAGAGTAACGTACGCGCCTTTTTCCGCCGAGCACCGCCTTTACAGCGCGGAATACCCGATTGGAAACCGCGGTACTCCCCGTGGAGCAAGGCAGTACTTGGTCTACTTGCCGCCGGACACCCCCGTGTTACCTGCCGGGGCCCCTGGATGCAATCCTGCGGGTGCACGGCTGCTTTCGTCGCGTTCCCAGCCGCCAGGACCCGGGCCGGCGGCACCATGCCGGCCTGCGACAGCGAATCCCAAATAGACCGCGGCGTGGGCAGCGGAGAGCGGGCCACGAACAGAGCGCAGCACCTCCGCGAGTGTCTGCCGGGCGGTGCTGTGCTGGCCGGCGTCGCCGTTCTGTTCGGCGTTACCCCGGTATACGCGGTGAAGGACTGCCACCTGGTCCCTTGGTGTCCTGGGCGGACGGATTACAACGGGGTCGACGTCGAGCACAGCCTTTTCCGACGGCTCGAAAAGCCGGTCGACGAAGAGGTCGTCCGCTGTCAGGTCCGGGAATTCCTGGAAGCGCTTACGCCCCTGCTCCGACAAACCGTAGACGCCGCCCGCCCACAGCCGGTTCCGCGCAGAGGGCAGGCGCAGCCGCGTGCGGTAATAGGAGTGGATCAGCGGATGGGCGTCCTGGAGGTCGAATTGCACGGCCGGGCGCGCCGCCAAAGGTCCGCCGGCCTCCAGCGCCGTCAACACATCGCGCACTGCGTGCCGGCTGATTTGCACATCAGCATCCAGATAGAGCCTGGGCCACTTCGTGGCGGCTGCATCGCCGGCGTTGAGGGCAGCTGACTTGGAGGGTCGTCCGATCTCAAGCACTGTCACGCCCGCGAAGCCGCGGGCGATCGCGGCGGTGTTGTCCGAGCAGCCGTTGCACACCACAACCACTTCGATCTGGCCGGCCGCCGCCAGCGGAGCAAGCGGGGCGAGCGTCCGGGCGATCACACTGGCCTCATTGTGCGCCGGAATAATCACCGAACCGCCCGGAAAGTGGGCGGGGTCGGGATCCCTGGTGGCGCCCGGCAGGTCGGTCCAGCTGCCCTCGTCCAGAACAGTCCGGAGCACTCCCCGGCGGTCCGGTTTCCAGCACCTGAGCAGCTCGGACAGGATCACCGCACCGTGAAAGACCTTGGCGTAGGCCGACGAATGGTACTTGCGGATGTACCTCACACGGTTGACGGCCAGCAAGGCGTTGAGCCTTGGTGACGCGCCCGATCCGGCACCCGCATGGGTCATGGCTGCCGCCGGTTCGTACCAGATAGTTTCCCCCATCGTCCGCAGGCCGCGGAAGAAATCGACCTCCTCCGAATAAAGGAAGTAGGACTCGTCCCAGGCCAAGGAATCGGCCAGGCTGCGGCGGACCATCAGCGCAGCCCCGGTGGCCCAGTGCACGGTGTGCGGGTGGGCGTAGCTCTCCGGGTTGTAGTCGGTCCCGGCAAGCCAGCCCGGCCGGTCCGGGAACCGCCGTCCCAACAATGCGTCTCCCGTCGCGTTGGCCAGGCTCGGCTCGCGGTAGAGGGAGGGACTCGTTGCGCCGTTTTCGTCCAGGAGACGCGGAACGACGGCCCCGGCACGGGAGGAACGCAAGCGGTGCATCATGGTTTTCAGGCTTCCCCGTTCCACGGTGACGTCGGGGTTGAGCACCACCACGGTGGCGCTGTCCCCGGCCTGTCGCATGGCGGCATTGATCCCGCCGGAATATCCGAGGTTGCCTCCGGTTGCGAACGCGATGACGTCCGGGTGGGCGCTGCGCACCAGTGCCAGGGTGCCGTCGCTGGACGAGTTGTCGGCCACAAGCACGCGCAGCGTGAGATCCGCCGTCTCCTCCCGAAGACTCGCCAGCAGGGGGCCGACGCCTTTGGCGCTGTTGAAGGTCACGACGACGACGGCGGCATCCGCTGCGCCTTCGGGTCCGGTGAAGCGGCCGGGAGTGCGCGGAGCTGGAGGTGCCGACGGCGCCGACTCCAGCCGGGCGTGGGGTACCGTGCACGATGCTGTGCGCAGCTTGATGTAGGCCGGCGGACCGTCGACCAGGTATCGGCTGGCGAGCCGCTTGGGTTCCAGGGCCAGCCGGTAACCCCACTCCAGTCCGTGGTCGCTGGCCCATTGGGGGGCCCGGTGCACCCTACCGGCCAGGAAGTCCACGGCTGCGCCGAAGGCGAGCAGCACCGCGGCGCCGGTAAGGGCGGCATAGTGGTCGATCCAGAGTTCCTGCCTTGGCTTGCCCAGGCCCACGTAGAGAATCTGCGTGCCCGCGGCTGCAATGGCTGCCGCGATCCGTTCCGAGTCGCAGGCGGAGGCCAGTTCTTCCCGGTCCGGGGACCACATTCCCGCGACCTGGAGGCGTGGATGCTCTTCGGCGATCTTTTGGGCCAGAAGCTGCTGGTTCTCGCTGGAACCGCCAAGAAAACCCACCCTGAGTCCCAATTGCTCGGCCCGGTCCAGTAGCGGCGAGGCGAGATCGCTGCCCGCCAGCCGCGGCCAGCGATGCCCGGTCAGCCGTTGGGATTGTGACACCAGCGGTGCACCGTCGAGGAGATAGAGCCAG
This sequence comes from Arthrobacter sp. FB24, assembly GCF_000196235.1. Classification (NCBI taxonomy): domain Bacteria; kingdom Bacillati; phylum Actinomycetota; class Actinomycetes; order Micrococcales; family Micrococcaceae; genus Arthrobacter; species Arthrobacter sp. FB24. The sequence goes on from NC_008541.1 coordinate 4,574,714, forward strand.
TCGACCGTGCTGGACGGATCGGCATGCAGCGTGCCTTCCCAGCGTCCGCCGGCCCCGAAATGGTGCAGATGGTCCAGGTTGACGGAAGCAACACCGAGGGGCGGCAAGCCACGTTGTCCGGCGCGGGCCAGAATGAGTTCCAAGGCCGGCTCGGGATCCATCAGATCGACCGGAGTGCCACCCAGGATGACTTTGTCGGCGTCCAGGTTTTCCATGTCGGCCCCCTTAATACTTGTCGGCGGGCACGAGCTGCCCATTGATTTCGAAGTAACGGCGTCCGGTAACGGGGCAGAGCCAGCTGCCGCCGTCGTCCTGCTTGAGCGGGTGGCCGGCCTCACCCACCCAGCCCATTTGCCGGGCAGGCACTCCGCCCACCACCGCATAGGCAGGGACATCCCTGGTCACGACGGCGCCGGCCGCCACGGTGGCCCACTCACCGATGGTCAGGGGGGCGATGCAGACGGCCCGTGCACCGACGGATGCGCCCTTGCCGACAGTCACACCCACGGCGACCCAGTCCTCCGATCCCTTGAGTGTTCCTTCTGGAGTGATGGCCCTCGGGTGCAGGTCGTTGGTAAGCACGGCCGCCGGGCCGATGAAGACGCCGTCGGACAGGCGCGCCGGTTCGTAGACCAGCGCGTAGTTCTGGACTTTGCAGTTGTTACCCAGCTGGACGGCCGGCCCCACGTAGGCTCCCCGGCCGATGTTGCAATTGCTGCCCAGGACGGCGTCCTCTCTGATCTGTGCCAAATGCCAGATCCGGGAGCCGTCTCCGATGCTGGCGGACTCTCCCACGTCCGCTGTGGCGGCGATCGTGATCATGTGTTCCTCCCGGGGATAGTGGTGCCGGAGACCGGCGTTGTGAGTGGTTGCCTGTGGCGGCGCCGCGCCAACACGGCTGCGAGCGCACCGAGCAGGGCACCCAGTGTGTTGCTGGCGACGTCGCGCAGGCTTGCCTGCCGCTGGTCGAGGGCGAGGAACTGGATTGCCTCAATGGCTACGGATCCCAGCAGTCCCGCCCCAGCAGCAAGCCACCAGCGGCGTGCCGGCAGCAGACCGGCTATCAGCAGTCCAAAAGGCACGAAGAGCAGGACATTGGCGGCCACCTCCACATGCCCGGACCTGATTCCCGCCGTTAAGGGCTGGTCCTGCAGGAACCGCAGGAAGCTGCGGAGGAGGCCGGAGACGGGGCGTTCCACAGGTGTGGGCCAAAAGCCGATGCACGCCAGGACGGCCAGATAGAGCAGCAGCAAGAGAACGGTTCTGCGACGAGGGGTCATGGCCGGCTCCGCCAAGGACTGGTGCCGGCCATCCTGGCAACCGGGCCGGAAACTCCGGCAGAGAATGCCTGCACCGGTTGTGCGGCTGCGACGGGGCTGGCGTTGAAATCGTCAGCAGAGCCCCGGCCGGTCAGGCGCGCCTGCAGCCGGCGGCTTTTGTAGCGGAGGAAGTGGCCGGCAGCCTCGAGTTCGCGGAAGGTCGCTCGTCGGCCGGATGACACCGCATCCAGGGCGGCCGCGTAGGTGGCCAGCTGGGCCTCCGCAGCGTGTCCTAACGAATAGCGGTGCACCACAACGCGCCTGCCGAAGTCCCCGAGTTCAGCGCGAAGACCCTCGGCCGGCAGGATCTCAAACAGTATCTGGCGGAGGGTGGACGCGCCGCCGGCCTGCCCGCTGCCCACGCCGTACCATCCCTGCCACAGGAAGGTCTCAAGTGAGGAAGGCGTCAGGAGCTCCCAGAAACCTTCTTCACCCTGGACTACGAGCGGTTTGCCGAAGGCCAGCGCGCGCAGCGCCGATCCGCCCATGCCAAGGCAAACGTCGGCCACATCGTAAGCCGCCCGGGGGTCCGCAAGTTCACCGGCCAGGACAACCGTCTGCCGGCCGGTGCGGAGATTGATCTGTGCCGCCCTCTCGGTAACTTCCGCACACTCCGGGCCATCACCGGCGATGAGCAGGCAAACCCGCATTCCGGCCGGGAGGGATGCCACCGCCTCCATGGCGCTGAGGATGCCCTCCAGCTTGAGCTCCCGGGCGAGGCGGGACACGACCGCCACAACATGCCCGGCGTCTGCGATACCCCACCTTCTCCGGAGCTCTCCCTGCGCAAGGTCAAGGCCGGGACGGTTCGCATCCACGTCGACGGGGGGCTCCAGCACGGTGACGGCCGAGCGGCCGATGCCGGCTTCGGCTTCCGCGATTTGATGGGTTCCGACCGTCAGCGGAACATGTTTGGGGATGAACGGCGCGACGGCCATGGACATGACCGTGGAAACCGCAGCCACCCGGGTCAGTCTGCGTGCCGCCAGATAGCATTCCAACGAAGGCGGCCACTCGTAACCGTGCAGGATGTCGATACACCGGCTCTCAACAAGCCCGGCCAATGCCCGGGTCACGGCCACGGAAGGCCGCCTGCCCATCTCCGGGGCAGCCACGAATTCCAGCCCCAACTCACGGACTTTTTCAACGAGCGGACCTGGCCGCCCGAACACGATGGTCTCGTGGCCCAGCCGGTGAACGGCACCGGCGAGCTCGATGGCGTTGATCTGGCTTCCCCCGATGCCGAGGTCGTGTGGGTAGACAAGGACTCTCATCGGACCAGCTCGCCAACGTCCGGCCGTGCCTCACGGCCGACTTTCCTCAGCAGCCTGACATCATTCCTGCGCCAGTACAGCAGCGCCGCGGCGGTGGAGGCAGCCAGGGCTGCGCCCACAGGGAGCTCCAGCCAAGGTGCCGGCAGCCAGCCGGCCATGCCCAGCGACAAAGCACCGACGGCGAGGGAAAACAGCCCGGGCACCCACACCACGGCGGTGACATTCCGCACGGAGACGCCTGTGCGCGAGAGCTGCCACAGGCACAGGGGCAGCAGGACGCAGCCGGAGACCAGGGCCTGCGCAAAAGCCAGGCCGGGCAGCCCGTTTAGTGCAGCACCGGCTGCCAGCGCAGGCACCAGCACCACCAGGCTTCCTGCCTGGACGACGAAGACTGTGCCGGACCTGCCCTGGACCACCATGAAGTCATAGGCCAGGTCCGAGAAAATCCGGCTGACAGCGGCAACCACCAACCAGGAGAGTGCGGCGGCGGCCGGCAGCCATTCCCTGCCATAGACAAGATCCACCAGCGGCACTGCGCTTCCGGCCAGGAACATCACCGGCGGCAGCGTCGCCGCGGCGAGAACCGCCACCACAGAGACAAGCGCCGCGTTCAAGGCTGGCTTGTCCTGCTGAAGTGTTGAAAAGGCGGCCGGTGCCACCCTGCGAAGCGGCTGGGCCAGGATACTGACAGGCCAGTTGGAGAGGTTGAACGCGAGGACGTAGAAAGCTAGTGCCGCAGGGCCCAGCATGCTTCCTGCCGTCAACTGGTCCGTGTAGCCGACCGCGAAGAAGATAATGCTGGTCCCGGCCAGCGGCAGCCCAAACCGGAGCAGAGGGCCCAGCTGGTTGCGGTCCAGCCCGAAACGATAGGGCATGGGCGAGGCCGCGAGGAACATCGCACCGGAAACGAGGCTCCCGGCCACCCTGCCCACCGCCAGCGCCATGGCGCCCATTCCCGCGAGCGCCAGGACGACCGACAGGACAGCCCCCGTCCAGACGTTGACCTGGTCGATTCCCAGCCGGGTCTTCTCCCTGAAGTCACGCTGGAGAAGGGCCGCCGGAGATGCCACCACCCCGTTGACGAAAACGCTGAAGATGAGGACCCGAACCACATCAGTGGCGTCGGGGTCCCCCATGACGGCCGTAAATGCGGGAGCCGCAAGGACGGCACCGGCGCAGAAAATGGCGCTGCCCGCCACGGAAATGGTGTTGACCGTGGGCACTATCTTCGCGGGGTCGCCCGGCCAGCGGACGATCGCCAACGAAACGCCAAGTTCATTGAAGCTGAGCACCGCCATGAGGGCCACGAGCGCCACGGCAAAGGTGCCGAAGGAGTCAGGACCCAGCACCCTAGCCAGGACTATTCCGATCCCGAGCGTGCCCACCCTGGACACGAGGGTGTTCAACAAGCTCCACGCGAAGGCGTTCGATGCCCCGGGCCGGCTGCTTCCCTGCGTCATGACCGGTCCATGGCCGCGAGCAACTGGCCTATGACATACTCCTGCTGCCGTTCGGTGATATGCGGGTAGATCGGCAGGGAGAGCATCGTTGCCGCGGCTTCTTCTGCGACGGGGAATGACCCCCGGCACAACCCCAGATGCCGGTACGCGCGGCTCAGGTGCATTGGAACCGGATAGTGGATGCCGGCGCCGATTCCTGCCCCGTTCAGCGCGGCGAGCACGCGGTCCCGGTCCAGGATCCGGATGACGTAGAGGTGCCAGACGTCGAAGTTGCCATCGGCCGAGCGGGGCAGCACAATGCCGGGTACGTCCTTGAGCATTTCCGTATAGCGGGCGGCGGCCTCCCGCCGTCGTTCGTTCCAGGCCGCAAGGCGCCGCAGCTTGGAGTTCAGCACCACTGCCTGGATGGTGTCCAGCCTCGAGTTCATGCCGATCGCGTCGTGTTCGTACTTGACGGAGCTGCCATGGGCGCCCAGCAGGCGGACCCGGGCAGCTATCGCGTCATCATTAGTCAGGACCGCCCCGGCATCCCCGGCCGCCCCGAGGTTCTTGCCCGGGTAAAAACTCGTGCCAGCAACGCTTCCCAAGGTGCCGGCGAACCGTCCGTGCCGGGACGCGCCCTGCGCCTGGGCCGCGTCTTCGACGATGACGGCGCCGCAGCCGAAAGCGGCAGCCTTTAGCTTTTCAACGAAGGCTGTCTGCCCGAACAGGTGTACGGCCACGATCGCCTGGGTCGCCGTGGTCACTGCTTCGCTGACCCGGGCTGGATCGATCAGCAGATAATCGGGGTCCACGTCCACGGGTACCGGGATGGCCCCGATCCGGCTTACGGCCTCGGCTGTGGCAATGAAGGTATTGGCCGGCAGAATGACCTCACCGCCGGGCCCGACCCCGGCCGCACGGAGGCCCAGTTCCAATGCATCGGTGCCGTTGGCGACGCCGACGCAGTGCCGGGCACCGAGGAAACCGGCGTAGGCCTGCTCGAACTCTGCGACCTCCGGACCGCCGATGAAGGAGGTCCGCGCGAAAACCTCCCGGATGCCGCTCTCGACCTCCTCGGCGATTTCCTGCTGTTGGGCGCCGAGGTCAACGAGAGGTACGGACAAGGGGAAAGTTGGTGAAAGAGTCATCGTTCGCCTCCTGAAACAGCAGCTGTGTGCATGACGCGTTCAATGGCCCGCGCCGGAACGCCGGCCCAGGTTTCTCCGGCCGGAACGTCGGCCAGGACTACGGCCCCCATCCCCACGGTGGCGCCGGCACCGATGGCCGTCCGTTCCCGCACGCAGGAGTTCATGCCCAGGTAGGCGGCCTGTCCCACCCGGACACCGCCGCCCAGCGACACGCCGGCCGCGAACGTGGCGAAATCCTCCACCGCGTCGTCGTGGGTGAGGGTTACCCCGGGCATCACCACCACGTGGTTGCCGATGGTGACGTCGGCTGTCAGGGTGACATGGCCCAGCAGGATGTTGCCGTGGCCGATCCGGCACCCTTCCGGGAGCCGGACCGAGGCGTCCACCACGGTGGCGTAGCGCCGCTCCGGGAATCCGAGTTCGGCAAGCCTGGCCACTATCCCGGCCCGCGTGTTGCCTGCGCCCACGCAGACCACCACCTTCGCGTCCGGGTAGTTGAGCGCGTGGCTGATCGGTCCCAGGATGTGCGAGCCGTCCATTGTGGTGCCCGCCCTGCCGGCATCGTCGTCGAGGATTCCCACGACGTCGAACTGGCCGCTGTCGCGCACTGTGGCGAGCACTTCGCGGGCGAGCCCGCTGGCCGCGATGAGAATAAGGTCAGCCACGGGTTCCCTCACCGCCCGCCAGGCGGATGGACCGCAGTACCCGGGCTTGTTCGCCCGGCGTCAGCTGGTGGTAGACCGGCAGGATCAGGGTGTTGTCCGTCAGCCGTTCGGTGACAGAGAGGTCGGCCTGGCCGGTATCCCTTTCCGCGTAGGCGGGCTGCCGGTGCGCGGCCATGATCCCGCGGCGGGCCGAGATGCCGTCACGTGCCAGGCGCTCCAGTAGTTCCTCCCGGCTGAGGGGGAATGACGGCAGGACCTCCACCCAGAAGGACTGGAAATTGCTGGTGCCGTAGGCCGGATCACGGACCAGCCGCAGACCTCCGACGCGGTCAAGAGCAGACTGGTAGCCCGCCACGATTTCGCGGCGGCGGGCCACGGCCTCCGCCAGCCGCCCCAGCTGGACCAGCCCCACGGCGGCCTGCATGTCCGTCATCCGGAAGTTGAACCCCGCTTCCAGGTACTCCTCCGCCGGTGCCAGGAGGGCGGCATGGCGGTCGTTGGCCGAGACACTCATGGCGTGTTCCCGCAGCCTTCGTGCCCGCCCCGCCCACTCGGGGTTCAGCGTGGTGAGCATGCCGCCCTCACCCGTGGTCAGGATCTTGCGCGGGTGGAAGGACCACGCGGCCAACTCCGCGCCGGCCCCCACGGGCCTGCCCCGATAGGTGGAGCCCGCCCCGCACGCCGCATCCTCGACCACCGTGATGCCGAGGGGGTCGCACAGCGCCCGGACGGGATCCAGGTCCACCGGCATTCCGCCCTGGTCCACCACGATCACAGCTTTCGTGGCCGGGGTCAGGGCTGCGGCAATGGTCCGTGCGGACACGTTGCCGGTCTCCTCTTCGACGTCGCAAAAAACAGTCCTCGCTCCCACGTAGCCGGCGGCGTTCGCGGTGGCAATGAAGGAGAAAGACGGCACCACCACGTCGTCTCCCGGACCGATCCCCGCCACTTTGAGCGCCAGGTGCAGGGCGGTGGTGCAGTTGGAAACGGCAACGGCGAACATCGCCTGTTGGGCGGCGGCGAAGGCTTCCTCGAACTGCGCCACGCGGGGACCCTGGGCCACCCAGCCGGAGGCAATCACTTCGGCGACGGCCTCAGCTTCTTCGATTCCAAGCCACGGCTTCATGACGTTGATCCGGCTCAGCGCCTGATCCTGGCTAATGGTCACCGCACGCCTCCGACCCGGGCGGCGGCAATTTCGCCGCGAAGCGGACGCCACCAGTCCACGAGTTCGCGGAGCCCGTCCTCAAGTCCGGTTTCGGCCGCGAAGCCAAGGTCAAGCCGGGCCGCGGAAGTATCCGCGAGGCGGCGGACAACGCCGTTGATGGCGCGGTCGGGTCCGTGTTCCACGTGCAGTTCGGAATCCATGGCCCGCAATAGCGCCTCGGCGAGTTGCAGGAGGCTTGTTTCTTCCCCGCTGGCCACGTTGTAGACCCCCTCGCGCGCGCCGCTTCCGGCGGCCAGGATGTTGGCCCGGGCAACGTCACGGGTGTGGATGAAATCCATGGTCTGCCGTCCGTCACCAAAGATCAGCGGCGGCTGCCCGTCCGCGATGCGCTCCATCCAGCGCACCAGGACCTCTGTGTAGAGGCCGTGCACATCCATCCGCGGCCCGTAGACGTTGAAGTAGCGCAGGAGGACGTAGTCCAGGCCGGTCATCGCACGGAAGCTGCGGGCCATTCCCTCGTTGAAGGACTTCGCCGCGCCGTAGAACGTGTCGTTGTTGTGGTGGTGGTGGCGTTCGCTGGTGGGAAATTCCTCCGCCATGCCGTAAACCGACGCGCTGGATGCCGCCACCAGCTTGCCCACACCGTGTTCGGCCGCCGCCTCGAAGACGTTGAACGTGCCGTCCACCAGCACTTCGAGCGCGAGCCGCGGCTCCTCGGCGCACTGGGTGATCCTGATGGCCGCCTGATGGAAGACGATGTCCTTGCCGCGGGTGAGGTCGTGGACGAGGTCGCGGTCGCGCAGGTCCCCTTCGACGAGTTCCACCCTGCCGGTGGCCACCGCGTCGTCCAGGTTGGCCCGGCGGCCCCGGACCAGGTTGTCCAGGACGGTTATCCGTTCAACGCCGGCGGTGACCAGGTGGTCGACAATAGTGGATCCGATAGTGCCGGCTCCGCCGGTGACCAGGACGTGCGCCCCCTGGAGCATGCTCATCGCCGTCCCTCCAACTGGGTTTCGTTGCCCGTGACGGCGACCGAGGCCCCATCACCGCTGAGGCTGCGGCTGACCGCTTCCAGAACGGAGAGCACCCGCAACCCGGAGGTACCGCTGGTCCGCGCAGGCCGGTGATGCCAGATGCTGCTGGCGAATTCCGCCACCATCTGGCCGAGGGCCTCGTGTTCCGGCAGCGCAGGCGCCCATGTGTCACCCAGCCGGTAGGAAATGGCGAATGCCTTCTTCTCCGCGGGCGAACGGTATTTCCGGTCCAGGCTGACGCCGCGGTCGTACACACTCAGCCGTTGCTGCGGATTCAGGTCATCCCAGACGAGGGTCCGCTGGGAACCACCCACCACCATCTGGCGGATCTTGGTAGGGCTGAGCCAATTCACGTGCACATGCGCCATGGCATCGTTCGGCAGCGCAAACGTCAGGTGCCCCACGCAGTCCCGTCCGGTTCCCAGCGGATCCGCTCCATGGGCGGCCACTTCAGCGGGACGGAGGCCGCCGGGCAGGATGAAATCGATGATGGCCAGATCGTGCGGAGCCAGGTCCCAGAACACGTCAACGTCAGGCTGCACAAGCCCGAGGTTGATGCGCACCGAGTCGATGAACAAGATCTCGCCCAACGAGCCCTCCGCGATCAGTTCGCGGATCTTCAGGACGGCGGGGGTGTAACAGTACGTATGGTCGGCCATCAGGACCAGCCCGCGGTTCTCTGCTTCTTCGACCATCTCCACGCCTTTGGCCCTGCTGTCGGCCAGGGGCTTTTCCACAAGCACGTGCTTTCCCGCGCGCAACGCTGTCAGGGCGATCCCGTGGTGGGTGTGCGCCGGAGTAGCAATGGCCACCGCGTCGACGTCAACGGTGTCCAGCAGTTCGTCAATTGATTCGCAGACCGGCACGCCGCCGTGGGCTGCCGCAAGCTTGGCGGCCCGGTCGCGGTCCATGTCCACGATCGCTGCAAGTTGCCAGTCCGGGCTGGCCTTGAAATTCCGGGCAAGGTTTGGCCCCCAGTAGCCGGCACCGATCACGGCGGCCCGCAGCGGTGCCGCGGATGCCATAAGGTCAAGGTCCCGGCGGTAGGACTCCTGTGACGATTCCATATCTGTCCCCTCCACTTAATACGCGCCCGCAGGCATGCACATTGCTTTGAAGGTCCGCCACATGATGATGACGTCCCCCATGATCGACCAGTTCTCGACGTAGTAGAGATCGAGGCGCACGGCCTCATCCCAGGGCAGGTCCGAGCGTCCGTTGACCTGCCAGAGTCCGGTGATTCCGGGCTTGATGAGCAGCCGCCGGTGGGTGTGCCGTTCGTAGGCCTCCACTTCGCGCTGCAGCGGTGGCCGGGGGCCCACCAGGCTCATTTCGCCGGTGAGCACGTTCCAGAACTGTGGAAGTTCATCGAGTGAGTAGCGGCGCATCCATCGTCCGCAGCTGGTCACCCGCGGATCGTTCTGCATCTTGAACAGCACGCCCGCGCCCTCGTTGCGGGCCATCAGTGCCGCGAGTGACGCTTCCGCGTCGGTGACCATGGAACGGAACTTGATCATCCTGAACGGGCGGCCTGCTTTGCCGACGCGCTCCTGCTTGAAGAACACGGGTCCGGGGCCGTTCCGCTTGACGATGACCGCCAGGACAAGGAACAGCGGCGACAGCAGGATGAGGGCCAAGGAGGCGGCCACAATGTCCAGCAGCCGCTTGAGAACATGCTTGCCGCCGCTGTACTGCGGCACGTCCACGTGCATCAGAGGCAGTCCCTCCACCGGCCGCCAGTGGATCCGCGGCCCGGCGACATTCGTGAGTGTTGAAGCGAGGACCAGTTCGGCGGAATACTCCTCCAGCCGCCACCCCAGCTCCCGGATGTACTGGTTGCCTCCCGGCACCGGTCCCGCCACGATGACGGCTTCGGCGCCGTACCTTCCCACGGTCCGGACAACGTCGTCGGTGGAGGACAACACTGGAACACGGCGGCCGTCGACGTCGAGCATCATTCCCCGGCGGGCACCAGGGAGCGACACCCCAAGGATTTCGTATGCTGCACCCGTCTTCTTGGCGATCCGGCCGAGGACGTAGCGGACATCTTCGGGCTGTCCAATGACTATCGCCCTCACCAGGAACTGACCGTCGGACTGTTTCCGGTTGTACCAGCGGCGGGCGAACCAGCGGTTCCCCACCAGGGCCAGGAGCCCCAGCGGAAACGATGCGACATAAAAGGCCCAGGCCGGTTCCAGCCGGAATACCACCAGGAACACGGCCAGCAGGCCAAACACCCGGGTGGTTGCAACGGCGACGCGTTTGTATTCGCTGGCACCGACTCCGAGCACCTTGGGATCCCTGGTCCGGTAAAAGTGGAGGGCGCCGGTCCATAACACCACGAGGCCTGCGGCCAGGACGGCGCCCAACGCATTGTCGCCGCTTTCGGAAAAGGAGTGCCCGCCGTCGAACCGGATCACGTATCCGATCAGCACCGACAAAACGACTACCAGGGTGTCGGTCAGGCGGAGGAAGCGGGCAAGGAAGCGCGCCCATTCTCGGCCGGAGAGCCGGCGCCCGGGCAGCTGCCCCTCGGTGCCTCCGAGGGAATGCCCGACGGCGGCACGCGGCGGGCCGGCGACCGTCCCGGAACTCACTCCGGGACTAATGAACTTCAGCACGAACGGGCTTGTTTTACCGAGTTGGCTCATTCCAGCCCCCGCATACTGAGGGCTGACCACAGCGATATGCCTGCAGACGAGGTCGCCATTTGCCTATCCCCCCGACCGTTGGTAGGCGGCACCGGTTGATGCCTTCCCCAATAGAAGCCGTGGGCGCCTGCCCCCGTCACGAGGGCCACCTACCCGGCTTTCTATGCAGCGGTCCGGTGCTTTATGCGTGTGCTACTCGGACGTCTGGATGACCGTTAGGTGGGCGGGCGGAAATTACGCGCCGGCTTTAAGGCCCGGGACACCCGGGACTACTTGCACGGCCCCGTCAGCCTGGCTGCAACCGGCACCTCCCGGCCGCAGCTTGCGGGCGGGGCAAGTACTCCAAAAATCCGCGCCATTCCAAGGATGTTGGCGATCGTGACGCGGTCGCAACGCCATTGAAACAGGGCCGGACCATGATGTGAGTATGAAGCGCAAGGCACAGTCCACCGAAGCAGCCGACCTGAGCTGCGAAGTTTGCGGGCAAATGCCGGAACCCACAAAAGCACGGCTGACCCTCGCGAATATCGCCGTCATGCTGCCCATTGAGCTCCTGGTGCACGCTGCGGTGGTGGAAACCCACCTCCCCTACGTGGCCAAGGTCCTGGTCCTTACCCTGACGGCAACAGTGCTGGTGATCTGGGTGGCTGAGCCTTCCGCAGCCCGGATGCTGAGGAGTTGGCTGCACGCTCCCGCCCTGCGGCACCGGAAACGGCTGAATACCGCCCCTGCCCTCTGGCGGGCACGCACAGTGCTGCGCGACCAGCCCGGGTCGCTCCAGAAAGTCACGCAGGCCCTGGCGCGCCTGGACACGAACATCCTCAGCATCCACATCCATCCGGTGGCGGGCGGCGTACTCGACGAGTTCGTCCTCTCCGCGCCCGGGAACCTTGGCGAACGTGAACTCCTGGACGCCCTGCGTGACGGCGGCGGCAGGCATCCGCACGTCTGGCCCACCACGGCCCTGGCCATGGCGGACGGCCAGACCAGGGCACTCAGCCTCGCCGCCCGGATTGCGGCCAACCCGGATGAGCTTCCGCTGGCCGTTGCCGAGCTTCTTTCCGCCAGGCTTGTCCCCGTCGCTGCTGAGGGGCGCCAGGAACTCCTGGCCACCGCCGACGCCGGGACGGTGCTGAAGATCCCGACGGCGTGGCACGGGCCCGCCACCTTCTACCGGCCCGGCGAACCGTTCACTCCGGCGGAATCAGCGCGGGCACACCGGCTGGCGGAGCTCGCGGAAATTCTGGCGCACAGCGACAGCCGGTAGTCACAATCGGTAAATAGGCCGCCCGGCGGGCACTGCGCGAAAAACCCTTGACAGTGGCACGGGTCACTTCTATCTTTGTTTTTGGGATCCCAAAACGGGATCCCAAAAGTGACCATCTTCCCGGAGCCTGGCGCCATGAAGGCGTACCCAGATCCAGGCCGGGACAGTAAGGCCTCCGCCGGATCCGGCCGCGGCCAGCCACAACACCAGAGTCTTTCCCCTGCCCGCAATCTTCCCCGTGAAGGAGAAGCTGTGTCTCTTCCAAGTACCGAAACTTCCAGCACCGATCCAGCCGCAGTTCAATCCCCTGAGAGCCAAACCGGCAAGGACGGCGTGCAACGGCGCACCAACGTCCGCTGGAAACTCTTCCTGCTGCTCCTCGTCCTGGTCGCCGTCAATTACATCGACCGCGGCTCCATCTCGGTGGCGCTCCCCATCATCCAAAAAGAATTCAACCTCGCTCCCGAACTCGTGGGCCTGCTGCTCTCGGCCTTTTTCTGGACCTATGCCCTGATGCAGATCCCGGTCGGCCTGCTGATCGACAAGTTCGGCCCGCGCAAGGTCATGACCGCTTCCTGCGTGGGCTGGGGCGCCGCAACGGCCGCTTCGGGCATGGCCGGCGGCTTCCTCAGCATGTTCATCGCCCGGCTCGGCATCGGCGTCACCGAAGCCGGCGTCATGCCGGCCGGCGGCAAGCTCAACGCGATCTGGATGCACAAGTCGGAACGCGGCCGCGGCGCCACGATCCTGGACGCCGGCGCTCCGCTCGGCGCCGGGCTCGGCGGCATCCTCATCGCGGGCCTCATTGCCGCGACCGGCAGCTGGCGCAGTTCATTCGTCATCGCCGGTGCCGCCACTGTCCTGATGGGCCTGGCCGTCTGGTGGTACGTCCGGGACAACCCGCGCCAGCACCGTGGAGTCAACGCCGCAGAGGCCGAATACATCGAAGCCTCCCACGCGGCCGAGGACGCCGAGGCCGAGCTGGACGGCAGCAAGGGCAAGCGTGCCCTGCTGCCCTACCTGAAATTCCGTTCCTTCTGGGCCATGTGCTTCGGCTGGCTGGGCTTCAACGGCGTGTTCTACGGCCTGCTCACCTGGGGCCCGCTGTACCTCGCCCAGGCCAAGGGCTTCGACCTGAAGACCATCGGCTGGTCCACGTTCGTGATCTTCGGGGCGGGCTTCGTCGGTGAGATCCTGGGCGGGACCATCGCCGACAAGTGGCGGGCAGCCGGGGCCTCGGCAAACCGAGTCATGCGCACACTGCTGGGAACATCCAGCGTCGTGGTGGTGGGCGGCCTCGTCGGGGTGACCGTCGTGGCAGACCCGACCACCGCCGTCGTGCTCCTCTCCGTGGTGATGTTCTTCCTCCGCTGGGTCGGCCTGTTCTGGAGCATTCCCTCCATCCTGGGCGGCCGGACCAACGCCGGCGTCCTGGGCGGGGCGATGAACTTCAGCGGCAACATCTCCGGCTTCGTCACCCCCATCGCGGTCGGGCTGATCGTCGGTGCCACCGGCTCCTACACCTGGGCGCTGCTGTACTTCGTCGGGTCCGCGATCATCATGGGCGTGTCCGTCCTGGTGCTGGACTACAACAAACGCCTCCCTGTCTAAGCTGGCGGCCCTAAGCTAGGCACCGCAGCACCCCTCCCGGCGCCGGGAGCGCACCACCCGTCAAGAGACCCGAATGGAGCACCATGCTTACCGCAGAAGAAACCCAGGACAAGGAACGCCCCCTCCGCGAGACTGTCCGGGACACGCTCCGCACCAGGATCTTCGAAGGGCACTACGCTCCCGGCACCCGGCTGGTGGAACGCGACCTGGCAGCGGAGTTCAACGTCTCCCGGCTGCCTGTCCGGGAGGCGTTGCGGATGCTGCGCCAGGAAGGGCTCCTCAGCGACCGGGGTGCGCGCGGCGCCGAGGTCAGCTCGCTCAGCCCCAAGGATGTGGAGGACCTCTTCGATGTCCGCCAGTCGCTGGAGGTGCTTGCCTGCCGGCTTGCTGCCGTCCGGGCCACCGGCGAGGACCTTGAATACCTTGCCGGGCTGCTGGACGAGGCCGAACGCTGCCTCGCCATGGGCGCCGTCATGGAGGCCCACCGCGCCAACAGCGAATTCCACGACGCCATCACCCGGATCGCGGACAACGGCTTCCTCAAGTCCGCCCTGGAACCCCTGCAGGGCCGCATGCACTGGCTGTTCCGGCACGTGAGCGACCTGCCCGAACTGATCCGGGAGCACCGGGAACTCTACGCCGCCATCGCCAGCGGCGACCCGGACCGCGCCGCGGCACAGTCGGCGTCGCACATCGGCAAATACCGCGAACAGTTCCCCGACGACTTCCAGAAAACCGAACCCGCCCTTCACCGGAAGAAAAAATGAAACTCCTCGTCATCAACCCCAATATCAGCGACGACGTCACGGCGCTGATCGAATCGGAGGCCCTGCGCTCCGCCTCGCCGGGCACCGAACTGGTGGTCCGCACCGCGGCCCAAGGTGTCGAATACATCGAAACCCGCTTCGAGTCCCTGATCGCCGCCGGCGCGGTGGCCGAGGTGATCGCCGAATACACCGCGGGAACCGCCAACGACGGCCCGTCTGTCGGCGCCGACCCCGCGGACCGCATCGACGCGGCACCCGTCGATGCCGTCGTCGTCGCGGCCTTCGGTGATCCGGGCATGCCCGCCCTGAAGGAGCTCACGGACGTTCCCGTCATCGGGATCACCGAAGCCGCGCTGTGCGCCGCAGCCCTGCAGGGGCACCGCTTCTCCATCATCGCCATCTCCGACCGGATCCGGCCCTGGTACCTGGACTGTGTGGAGCGCTTCGGCCTCGGCGGCCGGCTGGCCTCCATCCGCTCCATCAACGAGGCGCTCAACGGCATCGCCTCCGTGCAGCAGGACTTCAAGGAAACGCTGCTGGCACTCAGCCGGCAGGCCGTCGCCGAGGACGGGGCCGACGTCGTCATCCTCGCCGGCGCGCCCCTCGCCGGGCTGGCCCGCGAACTTAGCGGCCAGATCCCGGTTCCGGTGGTGGACGGCATCTCCGCCGGCATCCGCATGGCGGAGGCCGTCGTCGGACTTCAATCCGGCCCGCACCGCGCGGGAGCCTTCGCGCCGCCGCCGGTCAAGGCCCGCAAGGGACTCTCCGAAAACCTCGACGCCGCCCTGGCTGCCGCGCAGTCAGCACAGTCAGCACGCACCGCTTCAACGAACTAGGAGGACAAAGATGTCCCGCATTCCCGACCTCGTCATCGCCCACGGCACCGTGGTCAACAGCTTCGGCCGCCGGAACGCCCACGTGGTGGTCCGCGACGGCCGCATAGAACAGCTCATCGATGCCGCGGAACCCGTCCCCGCCGCTAACCGCACCATCGACGCCACCGGACAGCTGGTGATTCCGGGCGGCGTGGACGGCCACTGCCACGTGGCCCAGGTGACCGGACGCTTCCGCACCTTGGACGACTACCGCACCACCTCCACCGCGGCACTGTGGGGCGGCACCACCACCATCATCGACTTCGGCATTCCCCGCGACGCGCAGGAAACCCCGCTGGCGGCCGTCCTGCACAAGAAGGAACTGGCGCTGGAATCCCGCTGCGACGTCGCCCTCCACGGCTCCGTGGTCAGCTGGGACGAGACCGTGCCCTGGCAGTTGGAGCAGCTCGCCGCCGAGGGGGTGCGTTCAGTAAAGATGTACACCACCAACCGCGGCACCACCATGGCGGACGGCGACACCATCCTGAAAGTGATGCGAGAGATGGTCCGGCTGGACGGCCTCACCTACATCCACGCCGAACACGACCCCATCATCAGCGACTGCACCCGGCAGCACGCCGACGACGGCAGGATCGGCATCGAACACCTGCACCGGACCCGCCCCGAGCTCGCCGAGGAAATCTCGGTCAAGGAAACCCTGGCCATGGCCGAGTACACCAAGGCACCGGTGTACTTCGTGCACCAATCCACGCCGGGCGCCGTCGACCTGGTCACCGAGGCACGGGCCCGCGGCCAGGAAGCCTTCTCCGAGACGTGCCCGCACTACCTCACCCTCGATGACACGGTGTACGGCTCCGCTTTCCCCGAATGGTACGCCTGCTGCCCGCCCATGCGCAGCCCCGAAACCGTTGCCGCGCTCAAGGAGCGGCTGGCCGACGGCGCCATCCACACGGTTTCCTCGGACCACTCCTGCTACGACCTCTCCCAGAAGCGCGAGCGCACCGATGACATCCGCGCCATGCCGCACGGCCTGCCTGGCGTCGAAACCCGGATGCCCGTCACCTTTACGGCCATGGCGTCCGCGGGCTCGTCAGTGGAGGACTTTGTGGAGGTCTTCGCCGCCGGCCCCGCCCGCATCAACGCGGTCCCCGGCAAGGGAACCATCGCCGAGGGCTTCGACGCCGACCTGGTGATCTTCGATCCTGCCGAGGAACGGACGGTGGACGGCGGTGCGCTGCACATGGGCACTGATTTCTCACCGTTCGACGGCCGCACGCTGACCGGCTGGCCCGCCGTCGTGGTTTCCGCGGGAAGGGTGGTGCTCGACGGCGCCGGCTTCCATGACCCCGGAGCTGTGGGACGTTTCGTGGCCCGGAACGGCTTCCGCGAACACCTCTCGTCCACCACGGCGTCCGCCGCCACTCCCGCGACCCTCTCCGCAGCTAAGTAGGAGCAGCCATGCCTTCCGAAGCACGCAAGACCCGCATCGGCATGATCGTGCCGTCCTCCAACACCTGCCTGGAGCCGCAGAGCTACCGCATCCTGGGCGACCGGGACGACGTCACCATCCACTTCACCAGGATCCCCGTTACCCGCATCGCGCTGGACGATTCCTCGGACAGGCAGTTCGACCCCGCTGTCATGAGGGCCGCCGCCGAGCTGCTGGCGACGGCGGACGCGGACGTCATCGCCTGGAACGGCACGTCAGGCTCCTGGCTCGGCGCCGACCACGACCGCGAACTGGTCGGTGAGATCGTCGACGCGACGGGCATCCCGGCCACCACGTCCACGCTCGCCTACCTGGCGGCTTTCGAATCCTTCGGCACGGAGCGGATCGGGCTCTTCACGCCTTATACGGCGGACGTCAACCACGCGATCATGGCTTCCTACGAGCGGGACGGCATCAAGACCATCGGCCATCGGGCCCTCGGGCTGAGCGACAACGAGTCGTTCGCCCGGGTCACGGAGGACGAGATGCGGCCGGGGTCGCTGGAGCTCGCGGCGGCACGGCCGGACGCCCTGATCTACCTTTGCACCAACCTGTACGGCGCCAACATCGCGGCGGAAATGGAGGCAGAAACCGGCGTACCGGTGCTGGACTCCGTGGCCGTGACCCTGTGGCAGTGCCTCAAACTTGCCGGGTCCCCCTTGCTCGCACCGAGGTGGGGCAGGCTGCTCGCAGACTGATCCAGCCCAGGCAAGAACCGACGGCGGCCCACTGGGAGCGGGCCGCCGTCGAACCCTCTTGAGTCTGCTGCGCGCTGCCATCTAGGCGGCAGCGGGCGCGTTCATCCTGACCGTCAGTGCGCCGGGAAGCATGGTCATGCGGACGTGCTTGCCGTCTCCTTCATGGTCGCCGTCGAGCTGGTAATCATCGGCGTGTTCAAGGGTGATCTCCACGTCCTTGCCCTGGAAGTACTCCACGGACGTGTCCTTGCCTTTGCCCTTGCCGATCATGCCGGCCACAACGGAGAACCAGCCGAGCTTGCCCCGGGGCGCCAGGACCACGACATCCAGCAGGCCGTCATCCACCTTCGCGTCGGGGAAGATTTCCAGTCCGCCCTGAACTTTGCCGCAGTTCCCCACCATGACGCTGCGGACACGGCGATGGACCACTGATTTGCCGTCGATGACAATGCTCGCCTTCACCGGTTTGCCGGGAAGGTTCCTGATGCCCGCATCAACGTAGGCCAGCCAGCCCACCTTGTCCTTCAGGTCCTCATTCGTGTCCGCCATGATGGTGGCGTCGTAACCCACGCCAGCCATCACCAGGAAGTGCTGCTCCTTGTCCGGATCGCTCCGGACGGCACGGACCACGTCGATCTTGCGGTCCTCGCCCGTCAGGGCACCGGCCATGGCGCCTTCAATATCGGTGACGTCCATGCCGAGGTTGCGGGCCAGCAGGTTTCCCGTGCCCAGCGGCAGCAGCCCCATGGGCGTGGAAGTGCCGGAGAGGACCTCTGCCACGCACCGAACGGTGCCGTCGCCGCCGGCGGCAATCACGACGTCGGCCCCGCGGCTCAGCGCTTCCTTCGCCTGTCCGACGCCGGGGTCCTCCTTGCTGGTTTCGATCCACATGGGCTCATCCCAGCCCGCATCTGCACAGTGCTTGGCCATCATGCCGCGAATATCGAAGTCCACCGGTTTGGCCGGATTGATGATCACGGCGGCGCGCTTGGGACCGGTGCCGGCCTGCGGCGCGGCGCTGCCTTCCGGAGTGTTCGTGTTCTCCGGCTCATTATTGTGCTGGGTCATGGCATCCTTCACGGGCAAATGGTCGGGGGTTCTCACTAAACTGAAGCGTAACTGAAAACAGGGTCTTACTGCCTTGCCGCAACCCGGACCTGACGCCTAGGCTCAGCACCATGAACACCTCTGGGCCGGGGCCGGAAATAACAGAACTCACCGTCCGTGAATGCTGGCGGCACCTTCGCTCAGCGTCAGTGGGACGGCTGGCGGTCATCAGCCATGCTGCCCCGGAGATCTTTCCGGTGAACTACCTGCCGGACGAGGGCACCATAATTTTCCGGACCGGTCCCGGGACGAAGCTCGACGCTGTGCTCGCCGGGGAGCCGGTGGTTCTTGAAGCCGACGGGCTGAACGTCTACGGGACCATCGCGTGGAGCGTGGTGGTCAAGGGGGTCGCCGAGGCCGTGCAGCCGGGCGAGGACGCTCCTGACGAGACTCCGTCGCCGTGGCAGGAGGGTGCCAAGGACGTCCTGGTCCGGATCACGCCCAGCGAACTGACCGGGCGCCGGTTTGTCATCGGTCCGCCCACCAAATGGTGGCCGCCCCTGGAGCCGATCACGCCGGGAAAGAAGGAATGAGCCACACGGGCTAGTGCTTGGCTGAAAGGTCCGCGGAAATCAGCCGGGCCGTCTCCACAGTTTCCTTCCGCACCATCTCCAGGTAGGCCTTGGGATCCGGTTTGGCGGCCACCGACTGGGCCTGCAGCGACACGTTGATCGCCGCCACCACCTTCGTCGGGCCGTGGTACACCGGCGCCGCTATGGACATCAGGCCAAGTTCGAGTTCCTGGTCCAGCAGGCACCAGCCCTGCGCGCGGACCGCGTCCAGGGCAGCCACAAGGTCCTTCGTGGTGCCGATGGCCCGGGGAGTGAGCGGCCTGATCTCAGCCTCCGCGAGGTACTGCTTCAATGCGGCCGGCGGCAGCGCCGCGAGCAGCACGCGGCCCATGGAGGTGGCGTAGGCCGGGAAGCGGGTTCCCACCGTGATGCCCACGTTCATGATCCGGCGGGTGGTGACCCGCGCGATGTAGGCGATGTCCTTGCCGTCCAGGACAGCGGCCGACGTCGACTCCCCCAGCCGCAGCGAAAGCTCCTCAAGGTGCGGCTGGGCAAGCTGGGGCAGCGACAGCCCGGACAGGTAGGCGTAGCCGAGCTGCAGCACCTGCGCGGTGAGGGCGAACGTCTTCCCGTCCGTGCGCACGTACCCCAGTTCCACGAGGGTGTGCAGGAAGCGGCGTGCAGTGGCCCGGGTCAGGTCCGTCCGTGCAGCAACTTCGGTGAGCGTCATCACCGGGTGGTCGGTGTCGAAAGCGCGGATCACCGCCAGCCCGCGGGCCAGCGATTGAACGTATTGGTCACTGGCCTGGGGCGCAGAGGAAGGCCTGGGCGCGGTCTCGGCTGCTGCGTCGGTCATGGTTACCAATCCTATTAGCCGCCGTCGTCTCCCCTGAGCGCGAACCGGCAGCTAATGACTCCAAATCGGGGATTTGGCGTCATCTTCTGCCGGTTCGCGCTGTGGTGAGGTTAGCGTTCGACGGCGGGGGCTGCCGTGAGGGGGACGGGCACCAGGGCCTGGAGCTCCTCGAGGGTGCAGCCGAACGTTTCGCGGACCTGGACGCCGTCCGGGCCCGTGAGGAACACGGCCTTGTCCGTGTACACGCGGGTCACGCAGCCCACGCCGGTGAGCGGGTAGGTGCAGGCCTCCACGATCTTGGACGCACCGTCGCGGGTCAGCAGCGTCATCATCACAAAGACGTCCTTGGCCCCGGTGGCAAGGTCCATGGCGCCGCCCACCGCGGGGATGGCGTCCGGCGCGCCGGTGTGCCAGTTGGCGAGGTCACCGGTGGCTGAGACCTGGAACGCGCCGAGGACGCAGATGTCCAGGTGGCCGCCGCGCATGATCGCGAACGAGTCGGCGTGGTGGAAGTAGGACGCCCCCGGCAGCTCGGTCACGGGGATCTTGCCGGCGTTGATGAGGTCTTCATCAATCTCATCGCCCTTGGCTTCCGGGCCCATGCCCAGCATCCCGTTCTCGGTGTGGAGCGTGATGTTCTGCTCCGGTTCGAGGTAGTTGGAGACCAATGTGGGCTGGCCGATACCGAGGTTCACGAAAGAGCCGGGCTTGATGTCCTTCGCCACCAGCCGGGCGAGGTCGTCGCGGCCCAGGGGCTGGTCGCTGCTCTGGATCGAGCCGGTCTCGCGGCTTGTCTGTGCGCTCATGTCAGGCCACCTTCACAATGCTGTTGACGTAGATGCCAGGGGTCACGACGTTCTCCGGGTCGAGTCCGCCGGTGGGCACAATCTCGGAGACCTGGACAATGGTGTGCTTCGCGGCGGCGGCCATGATCGGGCCGAAGTTCCGGGCGGTCTTGCGGTACACCAGGTTTCCGACGCCGTCCGCCTTGAGCGCCTTGATGAGCGCCACGTCGGCGTGGATGGGGGTCTCGAAGACCTGGCCGCGGCCGTCAAGGATGCGGGTTTCCTTGCCCTCGGCCAGCATGGTTCCGTAGCCGGTGGGCGTGAAGAAGCCGCCGATGCCGGCGCCGGCGGCCCGGATGCGCTCGGCCAGGTTGCCCTGCGGGACGAGTTCCAGTTCGATCTCGCCGGCCTTGTACTTGGCATCGAAGTGCCAGGAGTCGGACTGCCGCGGGAAGGAGCAGATCATCTTCTTCACCCGGCCTTCCTTGATGAGCAGGGCGAGGCCCTGGTCGCCCTGGCCGGCATTGTTGTTCACCACGGTAAGCTCGCGGGCGCCGCAGTCCAGCAGCGCGTCGATCAGTTCGAACGGCTGGCCGGCGTTGCCGAAGCCGCCGATCATCACGGTGGACCCGTCCTTGATGCCGGCGACGGCCTCGCCGACAGTGTCAATAAAATTCAGCATGTTCTTAGCCCTTAGTTCCCGTGGTGACGTTTTCGAGGACGACGGCGAGGCCCTGGCCGACGCCGATGCAGATCGCGGCGACGCCCCAGCGTTCCCCCGAGGCCTGCAGGGACCGGGCCAGGGTGCCCAGGATGCGTCCGCCGGAAGCACCCAGCGGGTGGCCCATCGCGATCGCGCCGCCGTGCCGGTTCACTATTGCGTGGTCGATGCCCCAGGCGTTGACGCAGGCCAGGGACTGCGCGGCGAACGCTTCGTTCAGTTCGACGGCGCCTACCTGGTCCCAGCCGATGCCCGCCTTCGCGAGGGCCTTGTTCGCTGCCTCTACCGGGGCGTAGCCGAAGTACTGCGGATCGTTCGCGTGCGCACCGCGGCCGGCGATCCGGGCCAGCGGTTCCATGCCCAGGAGCCCGGCGGCGTTCTCCGACCCGATCCAGGCCGCGGATGCACCGTCCGAGAGCGGGGACGCGTTGCCGGCGGTGACCGTGCCGTTCTCGGCTCGGAACACGGTCTTCAACCCCGCGAGCTTCTCCGCCGAGGACCCGGCACGGATGCCCTCGTCACGGACCAGGTCCGTGCCCGGCACCGGGGCAACGAGGTTGTCATAGAACCCCTCGTCCCACGCCGCGGCGGCCAGGTTGTGGGAGTTCGCGGAGAACTCATCCTGCTGCTCGCGCGTGACGCCGTACTTTTCAGCCAGACGCTCGGTGGCCTCGCCCAGGGAAATAGTCCAGTCCTTCGGCATCGCCTTGTTCACCAGCCGCCAGCCCAGGGTGGTCGAGGCCAGGTTGAGGTCGCCGGCCGGGTACGGCTTCTCGGTCTTCGGCAGAACCCACGGGGCACGGGACATCGACTCGGCGCCGCCGATCAGCATCAACTCCGCGTCCCCGGCATTGACCTGGCGGGAGGCGATGATCGCCGCGTCCAGGGAGGAGCCGCAGAGCCGGTTCACCGTGGTCCCCGGGATCGACACGGGCAGCCCGGCCAGCAAGGTGCCCATCCGGGCGACGTTACGGTTCTCCTCTCCGGCGCCGTTGGCGTTGCCGAAGACAACCTCGTCGATCCGCTCCACGTCGAGCTTTGGAGCGCGTTTGACGATCTCACCGATCACGTGGGCGGCAAGGTCGTCGGGACGGACGGCAGCGAGGCCGGAGCCGAACTTCCCGAAGGGCGTGCGCACGGCATCGTACACAAAAGCTTGATTCATAACTATTCCTCTAATTCCGTCTGATAGTCCCGACTGGGTCGCAGTTAATGTCGATATGAGGGCTCAAAACGACACCTGTTGCTGCCTAGTTGGGCGGGGCGGCAGCGTCCATGTCTCTAAAGACCTGTTGCGCTGTCTTGAAGGCGGTGTTGGCGGAGGGAACTCCGCAGTAAATGGCGGTCTGCAGCAGGATTTCCTTGATCTCGTCCCTGCTCAGGCCGTTGGTGATGGCTGCGCGGATGTGCATCGCCAGTTCTTCCCAGTGCCCGTGCGCCACCATGGCAGTGATCGTGACGGCGGAGCGCATCTGCCGGGTCAGGCCCGGCCGGGTCCAGATGCCACCCCACGCGATGCGGGTGATCATGTCCTGGAAGTCTTCGGTGAAGGAGTCCTTGTTGGCGTTGGCGCGGTCAACGTGCGCGGCGCCCAGCACCTCGCGGCGAACCACCATGCCGCCGTCGTAGATGTCCTGGCTGGTGGCACCCGGCTGGACGACCCCGTGCCGTTCCGGGCCGGCGGGTGCCCCGCCGGGGGTTTCGGGGCCGGTCACTTGGCCGCTCCGCTGGTTTCACTCCAGGTGATGAGGCTCCGCAGAAGTTCGGCAACATGGGCGGGCGCCTCGAACGGAGCCAGATGTGCCACTCCCTCCAGTGTCACGGCGTTTGCGGTGCCGCCGCCGGCGGTGATTCCTTCGACGATCTCCTTGGCAAACGACGGCGGCGCAACCGCGTCCTCCGCGCCGGCCACAGCCTGCGTGGGAACACGGATGCTGCCCAGCTCGGCGCGGACGTCGAAGCCGGCAAGGGCTTCGCAGCAGAAGGCATAGCTGAAACGGTCGGCATCGCGCAGGGAGTGCAGGAGCCGGCCGCTGAGCTCCGGTTCGCGATCCATGAAGCCGGGCGCGAACCAGCGCTCGGCTGAACCCTGGATCATCACGGGCGTGCCCTGGGTGCGGACGGTCTCCGCGCGCTCCAGCCAGCCTTCGGGCGTGCCGATCTTGGCACCGGTGCACTGCACCGACAGGCTCTTGAGGCGTTCGCCGTGCTTGATTCCCAGCTGCAGGCCGATGGCACCGCCGAGGGACACGCCGGCGTAATGGAACCTCTCGCCCGGGGCAATCGAGTCAACAAGGTCGACGACGGCGTCAGCCAGTTCGGCGACGTCGAACGTTTCCTTCGCAGCCGGTGACACGCCGTGGCCGGGCAGGTCGCAGGCGACGACGTCGTGGTCGGTCCCGAGGAGCGCGCCAGCCTGGCTCCACAGCAGTGAGGACGTCCCCAGCGACGGGCCCACCACCAGCAGGGGCTTGTCCCCCAGCGGGCGCTGGGGCGAGAGCAGTACTGCCTTGACTGT
Source organism: Arthrobacter sp. FB24 (assembly GCF_000196235.1). Lineage (NCBI taxonomy): Bacteria > Bacillati > Actinomycetota > Actinomycetes > Micrococcales > Micrococcaceae > Arthrobacter > Arthrobacter sp. FB24. Next base: position 4,598,582 of record NC_008541.1, read on the forward strand.
TGGTCTAGCCACGGGGGTCTCCGTTCAGGTCTGTTTCGGTAGTGGTTCCGGCGGGAATGGCCCGGCCTGCGTCAGCCGGTGGTTCACCGCTGCCGGCAAAGTCGGGGAAAGCGGCCAGGATGCGGCGGGAAATTTCGCCGGCCTGGCCCAGGTAGCTGGCAGGATCCAGGAGTTCTTCCAGCTGTTCGTCGGACAGGGCGCTGGCCGGAACGGCCTCCCGCAGCAGTCGGCGGTATGTTCCGGACTGCTCGGCGGGCGGGGCCTGGAGCGTCCGGTCCACCACGTCCTGGAGCTGTTGCTTGCCGGTGCGGCCGTCCCGTTCTTCGAGCAGCGGCGCCACGGCGGCGGATACTCCCTCGCTGAGCAGCAGCGGCCCGGACAGTTCGAGGTTGCGGCGCATGGCAGCCGGGAAGACCTGAAGGCCCTCCGCGAGTTCCCGCAGGTGCCCCGCGGCTCCAAGTGCCAGCCGAAGGAGCTGGCGGAAGGCCGGCCATTCGCTGTGCCAGGCGCCGTCGGGACGTTCATCGTTGAAATTGGCCGCTGCCAGATGCAGCTGCGCGGCCTGGCCGGGTGCCTGCAGCGCGGCGCTGCGAACCAGCACGGACAGCACGGGGTTCTGTTTCTGCGGCATGGCCGAGGACACTCCGCGACCGGCGGCCCGGGGTTCGGCGAGCTCTCCCACCTCCGGCCGGCTGAGGAACAGCACATCGCCGGCGATCTTGCCCAGCGCGTCCGTCACCGCTGCCAGGGCATCGCCCAGCGATGTCACAGCCAGCCGGTTCGTGTGCCACGGACCCGGTGCCACCGCCAGGCCAAGGTGCGCGGCCAGGTTGCCCGACAGGTCGAAGGGCGTATCCACCGATCCCTTGGTGAGCACCGTCCCGGCCGCAAGCGTTCCCGCGGCGCCGCCCGTCTGCAGCGGCAGCTCCACCGCCTCAAGGCGCCGGGCAGCGGCGGCCAGTCCGTGGAACCACTGCGCCGCCTTGAGCCCGAACGTAAACGGCAGCGAGTGCTGCGTCAGGCTCCTGCCCACGCACAGCGTGTCCGCATGCTGCTCCGCAAAGACCGCCAGCGCCGTCGTGATTGCGCGAACGTCAGTCATGAGTGCGGTCACGGCGTTCCTGGCCAGCAGCATCAGCGCCGAGTCCAGCACATCCTGGCTGGTCAGCGAGGCGTGCACCGCACGCAGTGCACCAACGCTCTCCGTGTCCAGCGCCTTGACCTCCGCGCGGAGGTCAGCAAGCAGCGGGATGACCGGATTGGCCCCACCCTGCGCGCGGACGGCGATGCCGGCCACGTCATAGCGGTCCACGTCCGCGGCGGCATCCACGACGGCGGCAGAGCCGGCTGGCGCGAGGCCGGCCTTCTCCAGTACCGAGGCCCAGCCGGCCTCGACGGCGAGGATCGCCGCAAGGACCGCACGGTCCCCCGTCAGCACCGCCACCGAAGGCGACGCCGACACGGGGCTAAGGAGTCCGACGTCGCCATCCGACAGGTGGGAAGCAGTCACTGCGCGGCGCCCCCGGCAGCCGCACCCTCGAAGTCGAGGAACACGGTTTCACCCTCGCCCTGCAGCCGGATATCCCAGGTGAGTCCGCCATCGGCGTCGCGGCGCGCAATCAGCGTGCTGCGGCGTTCGGGGTCCAGGGAGGACAGCAGCGGATCGGCCGCCAAAGCTTCCTTGTTCTCCGGCAGGTACACCCGGGTGAAGAGCCGGTTCATCAGGCCGCGGGCAAACACGGCCACGGAAATAAACGGAGCCGCCGCTGGTTTTCCGGGAATCGGCTCGGTGGGGCCGGGATTGACCGTGGTGAAGGTGTACACGCCGGTGTTGCCCACCGCGCTCCGGCCGAAGCCGGTGAACGTGTAGCCGTCGCGGACCAGCGAACCGGTACGGTGTACGACGTTGCCTTCGGAGTCCGGCTGCCAGATTTCCAGGATCGCGTCCGGGATGGGGTGGCCGGCGCCGTCGTACACCGTGCCCTGCAGCCGGATGGAGCCCGGCGAACCAGGAGCCAGCAGTTCACGGTCCTTCTCGTACGGGAGGGCGTAGCCGTAGAAGGGGCCTACGGTCTGGCCGGGGGTGGGGGTCAGCTTCGTGGGGTTGCTCATCCGACTACTCCTCGCCTTCTGTGCCAAATGCTTCGTTTTCGGTCCAGGTTCGCTTGGAGCCCGTCAGGACAATGTCCCACTTGTAGCCGATCGCCCACTCAGGCTGGGTGAGGTCGTGGTCGTAGGTGGCCACCAGGCGGTCCCGGGCATCCTGGTCAACGATGGACTGGTAGATGGGGTCCAGCGGGAAGAGCTGGTCACCGGGGAAGTACATCTGGGTGACGATGCGCTGGGTGAACTCCTGCCCGAAGAGCGAGAAGTGGATGTGCGCCGGCCGCCAGGCATTAAGGTGGTTCTTCCACGGGTACGCGCCGGGCTTGATGGTGGTGAAGCTGTAGGAGCCGTCGGCACCGGTGATGCAGCGGCCCACGCCGGTGAAGTTGGGATCCAGCGGGGCGGGGTGCTGGTCCCGTTTGTGGATGTAGCGGCCGGCGGAGTTGGCCTGCCAGATCTCCACGAGCTGTCCCGCTACGGGACGGCCGTCGCCGTCGAGCACACGGCCGGACACAAGGATGCGTTCACCCAGGGGTTCCCCGTTGTGCTGGATGGTCAGGTCCGATTCCAGCGCGTGAACGTCCATGTGCCCGAAGGCCGGTGAGAACAGTTCGATGGTTTCCGGGTCCGCGTGGTGCAGGTCCTTGGTCGGGTGGCGCAGGACGCTGCTGCGGTACGGTGCGTAGTCCAGCCGGGGCTGGATTTCCGCCTTGGCTCCGTTCTTGAGCGCCTCCGCATATGCTTCGCCGATCGACTTCATTTCTGCGCTGAGGTCCGCCTGCGATTCCACAGCGGCGTCAAGCGGCGCATAGGTCTTCGGTGCGGCTCCGGTTCCGGCCTCGGGCGCCGCGTCCGACACGTCTTCGGTGATCGGGTCGGCATTGAAAATTTCAAGGTTGATGTCTTCAGGCACAGCAGCCTCCTTTCAGTTGTTGTTGATGGTTGGTGGTGATGGCTGGTCTGTTCAGCTGGTGCGGCCCAGCCGGTGCAGGTGGTCGTACTGGACGGCATGCCGGACCGGCGCGTTGGGCGCCCCATAACCGTCGTAGCCGCCGCGGCGCTCCACCATTTCGAAGAAGACGCTGCCCACGGTGGCGGTGTAGAAGTGCAGGAACTCACCGTCGGCGTCGCGGTCGTACAAGAGGTTGAGCTCCCGGAGCGTGGCCAGGAAGGCGGGGTCGAGGTCGAACCGCGCGTCCAGGTCCTCGTAGTAGTTGGCCGGGATCTGCAGGAAATCCAGGCCCCGGTCCCGGGCTGCACGGGCTGCCTCCACGAGGTCGTCCACGGCGAAGGCGATGTGCTCCTGGTAGGTCTTCCGGTGCGCGGTGCCCGAATCCGCGCCGTCCTGCTGGATCACCGGGGCAAGGTTCAGCACCAGGCGCACGGCACGGTCGGCCGTCAGCATCACCTGGGAGCGCACCAGTCCGCTGGGGCTGGGCACCTCCGCGAACGGCTGCGGCTCCAGGGCCAGGGCGCTGGTGTAGAACAGCACAGCTTCGTCAAAGTGCTGCCACGGCTGGGCGAGGTTCACGTGGTCGATCACCGCGTTGCGTCCGCCGGCGCCCGGAAACTCCAGCCCTTCGCCGAACTCGCGGGTCCAGGCTGCGGTGCCGTCCGGGCTGCCCTGGCAGAGGAAGATCTCGGTGGAGTCCGGCGCAGCGAATCCCTGGAACACTTCTTCGTCGGCCTGGCTCTTGCGGGGCACGGCGGGCGCCTTGAGCTGCTGGGCGCGGGCCGCGGCGATCACGGGAGAATCGACATCGAAGCCGAGGGCGGCAATCGCTGGCGAAGAGTCCCCGGCGCCTGCCGAAGCCTCATTGATGATCACGCGTGCGTGGCCCATGCTCCACAATTGCACGTCCTTGGTGCGGTGTCTGCCGTTGAATTCAAATCCTAGTTGTCCCAGCACCTTTTCCAGGCCCGCGGTATCGGCCGCTTTGACCTCGGCGAAGTTGAAACCGGCCGGTTCGGCCACCTGCGGGAGGGTGGCCAGTTCCATGGGATAGCGATGGCGGCCGGCCGCTTTTTCGTTTGCGTCCAGCCATTTGGCACTTTGCTCCTCCAGCCAGATCAGCGAGCGCATGGCGTCCACTGCCGTGCGTTCGACGTCGGACTGGCGGAAGACGTCATTGAAGACCTCCAGCGAGACCGGTCCGGTGTATCCGGCGCGCACCACGTGGCCCATGAATTTGGCGAGCTCAAACTGGCCCTCGCCCGGGAAGACCCGGTAATGGCGGCTCCAGGACAGGACGTCCATGGACAGCTTTGGAGCGTCGGCCACCTGGACGAAGAAAATCTTGTCCGCACTGAACGCTTCGATGGGCGCCGTGTCCCAGTCCCGGGAAAGGATGTGGAAGGAATCCAGGCAGGTGCCCAGGTTCGGGTGGTCCACGGTCTCCACCAGGCGGTGGGCGTGCTCGTAATCATTGACGTACTTGCCCCAGGCGAGTGCCTCGTAGGCCACCTTCACGCCGTGGTCCGCGGCGAGTCCGGCGAGCCGGGCCAGCTGTTCGGCGCGCAGGGAGTCGTCGTCGATGGTCGCCGTGCCGACGTTGGAGCAGACCAAAATGGTGTCCATGCCCAGGCGGGACATCAGCTTGAACTTGGCCCCGGCCCGGCGGAGGTTGGCGGCGAGGAGGTCCTCGGGGACGCTGTCGAAGTCGCGGAACGGCTGGTAGAGGTCCAGTGTCAGGCCCAGGTCCGCGGCTGTCTTCCGGATGTCCTCGGGGCTAAGGGAGGACGTCACCAGGTCCTGCTCGAAGATTTCGATTCCGTCGAAGCCGGCGATGGCGCATGCCTGCATTTTTTCCTTGAGCGTGCCGGACAGGCACACGGTGGCGATTCCGGTGCGCATCAGGCGGTCACCTCTTCGGCGGCAACGAGTTCCAGGAAATGGGCGCGCATGCGGTCCGCGTCGGCCTCGAGGCCGGTGAAGATCCGGAAGGCGTCGGCTGCCTGGCCCACGGCCATGCGTCCGCCGTCAAGTACCTCGCAGCCTTTGGCGCGGGCTTCACGGACCAGTTCGGTGTCGATCGGGCGGTAGACAATGTCCGCAACCCAGTGCCGGGACTCCAGCAGTGACAGATCCAGCGGCGCGCCCGGGTGCGCGGCCATGCCCACGGGAGTGCAGTGCACCAGGCCGTCGGCGAGCGGCATCAGCTGCGGCAGCTCCGCCGTCGTGCGGGCCGTAACCGAGCTGTCGGGGAAGAACCCGGCCAGTTCGGCGGCGCGCTCGGCGCAGCGGGCGGCATCCGTGTCCACGAGGTCAAGGTGGCGGACGCCGGCGGTGAGAAGGGCGTACGCGACGGCTGAACCGGCGCCGCCGGCACCCAGCTGGACTACGCGGTCAAGCTTTGCATCGGGCAGCCCGGAGGCGAGGGCGGCCGCGAAGCCGGAGAAGTCGGTGTTGTGGCCGGTGAAGCGGCCGTCCCGGATGATCACGGTGTTGACAGCACCCAGGCGGCGGGCGTCCGGTGCAATTTCATCGAGGTGGTCCAGGACCAGCTGCTTGCACGGGTGCGTGATGTTCAGCCCGTTGAAGCCCATGCGGTGGGCACTCTGCAGGAGCTCGCCCACCGATTCACCCGGCAGGCCCAGCTCCAGCAGGTCGATGGGGCGGTAGAGGTACCGCAGGCCCTGCACGTCGCCTTCGCGCTCGTGCATGTGGGGCGTGAGCGACGGCATCACGCCATCACCTACGAGGCCCACCAAAAAGGACTCTGCTCGATTGCTCATCCGTATAGCTCCTTTGACAACGGCACTCGGCGTACCGGGGACGCGCTGGGCGCCGGCGGCGTGCCGGGTGATAGGGATTACAGTACAGGAAATGTTCATATATTGCACTGATGTTCTTATGACGAACAAAAAACGACGCCGACGACCACCACTGCGGGCGGCCCGGCTTATCTCTGCGGCAGCCTCGCGGACAGTTCCGCAGCGGCTTCTTGGAGCACGGGGACAAGGGCCACCAGATCCTCCAGGCCGAGCCGGAAGACCGGAACCGCCGTGGCCAGCGACGCGAAGGCGTAGCCCTGGGCATTGAAGACAGGAACGGCCACGGCGCGCATGCCAAGCTCATTCTCCTCATCCATGACGGCGTAGCCGCGGCGGCGGACCTGCTCGATCTCGGACCGGAAGGCCTCCCGGTCCGTGATGGAAAATTCCGTCAGCGGCTCAAGTTCCAGCTCCTCCACCAGGCGCTTCCGCTCGGCATCCTCGGCAAAAGCCACCAGCGCCTTGCCCACCGACGTAGTGTGGAGGGCACCCAGATGCCCGGGATCACTCGTGACGCGGAACGTCTGCGGCCCGTCCACCTTGTTGACGGTGAGGTGATGGTTTCCGTCGCGGACAGAGAGGATGGTCGCTTCCCCGGTCTTCTCAGTGACCCGGCGAAGGATAGGCAGCGCCGTTCCGGCAAATCCATGGTGGTTGGATACGCGCTGGCCCAGTTGGAAGACGCGCAGGCCCAGATGGTAGCGGCGGCCGTCCGGCTCGTAGTCCACAAAACCGTCGCGCGTGAGCGAGCCCAGCAGCCGGTACGTGGTGCTGAACGGAAGCTCCGCCCGCCGGGACAGCTCCGCAGCACTGGCGCCCCGCGGCTCATCACCCAGCAGGACGAGAAGACCCAGGGCCTTGCCCACCATGTCCGTCCGGGAGTCATCCTTTGCAGCCCTGGGCGCCTTCGCCGTTGCGGCTGTTCCATCCGTGGCCGCGGCGGCTGTTCCGGCGGCTTCCAGCCCTGTGGTTTGATTCACACTCATAGTTCGATGTTGCCACATTGTGAGAGCTATTTCTAGATAGTGATCATTTTTCTTGACAGGTGACAGCCCTCACAGTCATCATTGCTATATCGCACAAGTAGCTCCCACCATGTGGCTACTCGTCCGGGTCTTCACACGGACCACCGGCCGCCGCCAGCAAGGGCCCACCATCAAGGCCTGGCCCCCCACGTGCGGCAGCTGCGAAAATCCTGATCCATCCGCGACAATGTCGTCACACAAAGGAACACCATGAGCCAGACACTCCCGTCCACGACGCCGGGCACCGTTGCACCGGCCGGGACACCGAAGAAGGCGGCCCTCGCCAGCTTCCTGGGAAGCGCCGTCGAGTACTACGACTTCTTCATCTTCGGTTCAGCCGCAGCGCTGATCTTCCCGCACGTGTTTTTCCCCAATGCTGATGCCAACGCCGCCATCATGTCCTTTGCCACCTTTGGCTTTGCCTACGTGGCACGCCCGGTGGGCGCCGTCATCCTGGGCCACTTCGGCGACCGGGTGGGCCGGCAGAAGGTCCTGATGTTCACCCTGGTGCTGATGGGAGCCTCAACCTTCGTCATCGGCTGCCTCCCCGACTTCAACACGGTGGGGTGGTGGGCTCCCGCCCTGCTGGTGCTTGCCCGCCTGTGCCAGGGCCTCTCCGCAGCCGGCGAGCAGGCCGGTGCGTCTTCCATGACCTTGGAACATGCCCCGGACAACCGCCGTTCCTTCTTCACCTCCTGGACCCTCACCGGCACCCAGGGCGGCCAGATCCTCGCCGCCCTCGTCTTCATCCCCGTGCTCGCCCTCCCGGACGAGGTCAAGTACGGCATCGGCTGGCGCATCCCGTTCTGGCTCAGCGCCGTAGTGGTCCTGGTGGCCTTCTTCATCCGCCGCACCCTGCACGAGCCGCCGGCATTCGCCGAAGCCCAGAAATCCGCCGCCATCTCCAAGCTGCCGGTGGCCGACCTGCTGAAGCACCACTGGCGCGACGTCCTCCGGGTTGTGGCCTGCGCATTCATCGCCGCCGTGTCCACCGTGTTCGGCACGCTGGCCATCAGCTACGCCAAGACCGTGGCCGGCGTTGACGGCACCACCACCCTGTGGCTCGTGGTCGGCGCCAACTTCGTGGCCCTCGGCACCCAGCCGCTGTTCGGCATGCTGTCGGACAAGATCGGACGCAAGCCCGTCTTCATCTATGGCGCAGTGGCCAGCGCCGTCCTGACTCCGGTGTTCCTGCTGAGCCTCGAATCCGGCAGCGTCCCGCTGATGTTCCTGGCCGCCATCGGCTTCTTCTCCTTCGGTTACGCAGCCTCCAACGCAGTCTGGCCGTCCTTCTACGCCGAGATGTTCAGCACCAAGGTCCGCTTCTCCGGCCTGGCCATCGGTACCCAACTCGGCTTCCTGATGGCCGGTTTCGTCCCGGCGATCGTGGCCGCAATGGGCGGCATCAAGCCCGGCGGCTGGGTCCAGATCAGCATCTTCACGGCAGTCATCTGCGGTATCGCGGCGATTTCGGCCCTCACCGCCAAGGAATCCTTCAAGACTCCCACCCGGGAGCTCGGCCTGAAGTAAGCCGCGTTCCCTCAAAGGGACAGTAGACGCACAACGGCGGCCCGTCCCCTCCCGGGGGCGGGCCGCCTGGGTTTAGGCGCCGTCTAGGTGGCCAGCACCTCGGCGAGGTCGTACTTGACGGGCTCTTCCAGCTGCTCGTAGGTGCAGGAGGCAGGGTCCCGGTCGGGGCGCCAGCGGACAAACTGGGCCGTGTGCCGGAACCGTTCGCCCTCCATGTGGTCGTATTTCACTTCCAGCACACGCTCGGGCCGGAGCGGGATGAAGGACAGGTCCTTGCCCGCGCTCCACCGGCTGCCCTCGGCGTTCCGCGGCGTCCGGCTGCCTTCCTCCTGCTTGGCCCAGGCCCAGGGGTGGCCGTCGAAGCCAGTCACCAGGGGCTGGAGTTCCTCGAACAGGTCCTTGCGGCGCTGCATGGGGAAGGCGCCCACCACGCCCACGCTGGCCAGCTGGCCGTCGCCGTTGTAGAGCCCCAGCAGCAGGGAACCGATCCGGTCCGGTCCGCTGGTGTGCACGCGGTAGCCGGCCAGGACGCAGTCCGCCGTGCGTTCGTGCTTGACCTTGAGCATCACGCGTTTGTCCGGCTGGTAGCTGCCGTCCAGTGCCTTCGCCACAATGCCGTCGAGTCCGGCGCCCTCGAACCTGTGGAACCACTGCTGCGCTGTGCCGTTGTCCCGGGTGGTGGAAGTCAGGTGGATCGGCGCGGCACTGCCCGCGAGGGCCTTCTCCAGCATGCTGCGCCGCTCCGAGAACGGGCGGCCGGTGAGGTCCTCGTCGTCGAGCGCCAGCAGGTCGAACGCCACAAAGCTGGCCGGAGTCTGGGCGGCGAGGAGCCTGACCCGGCTGGCGGCGGGGTGGATCCGCTGCTGGAGCGCCTCGAAGTCCAGCCGGTCACCGGAGGCACCCACCAGGATGATTTCGCCGTCCAGAACGCAGCGGGGCGGCAGGTTCGCCTTCAGCGCCTCTACGAGTTCGGGGAAGTAGCGGGTCATGGGCTTGCCGTTGCGGCTGCCGATCTCCACCTCGTCGCCGTCGCGGAAGATGATGGACCGGAAGCCGTCCCACTTGGGTTCAAAGCTCCATTTCGGGCCGGAATCCGGGACTTCGGGCAGGGCGCTGACGGCTTTGGCGAGCATGGGCGCGATCGGGGGCATCACCGGCAGTTGCATAACGCCCATTCTTACCCGCCGGTACGCGTCGCACCACCCCCGCAGGGCCGGAACCTCCGCAGCAGCGCTCAGGCGGGTCGGGGGTCCGGCGGCTACAGGGCTTTGACCGCCCCCAGCACCTTGGTCAGCGAGTCCTTGGCGTCACCGAACAAGAGCGTGGTCTGCGGTTCGTAGAGCAGTTCGTTCTCGATGCCCGCGAAGCCGGGGCGCATGGAGCGCTTGAGGAAGACCACCTGGCGGGCGTCGGCCACTTCCAGGATGGGCATCCCGAAGATGGGCGAGCCGGAGGAGGTCTTCGCGGCGGGATTGACCACGTCGTTGGCGCCCACCACCAGGGCAACATCGGCGGTTTTGAATTCCGAGTTGATCTCGGTCATTTCCTTCAGTTCCTCGTACGGCACGTTCGCTTCGGCCAGGAGCACGTTCATGTGCCCGGGCATCCGGCCGGCCACGGGATGGATGGCAAAGTCCACCTGGATTCCGCGCAGCTGCAGGGCCTTGGCCAGTTCCGCGGCGGTATGCTGGCCCTGCGCCACGGCCAGGCCGTAGCCGGGAACAATGATCACGCGCTGCGCGTAACCCAGCAGCACGGCGACGTCCTCGGCGCTGGAGGAGCGCACCGGGCGCTCACTGACGGCGGTGGAGCCTGCCGTCGAACCTCCCCTGAACGCCCCGAACAGGATGCCCGCCACACTGCGGCCCATGGCGGCAGCCATGGCCCGGGTCAGGATGGTACCGGAGGCACCCACGAGCGTGCCGGCCACAAGCAGCAGCACGTTGCCCAGCACCAGGCCCGAGGCCGCGACGGCCAGGCCGGTGAAGGCATTCAGCAGCGAAATCACGATCGGCACGTCCGCGCCGCCCACAGGCAGCACCAGCAAGACGCCCGCGGCGAGTCCCAGCACCAGCAGCACCAGGGCCAGAGGCAGCGAACCAATCAGAACGACGGCGGTGCCGGCACCCACGGCGGCGAGCAGCACCGAGCCCATGATCACCGGCAGTCCGGGGAAGACCACCGGCCGGGTGGTCATGAGTTCCTGCAGCTTGGCGAACGTGACGGCGGAACCGGCGAAGGACACCGCGCCCACCAGCAGGGTGAAGGCAATGGCCAGCCGGACCCACGCGTCCTCCGTATGGGCGAGTTCAAGCAACGCCACGAGGGCGGCGGCGCCGCCTCCCACTCCGTTGAAGGCGGCAACGAGCTGCGGCATCTGGGTCATCTTGACGCGGCGTGCCACCGGAGCAGCCACGGCGGAGCCCACGGCAATCGCCCCGAGGATCCACGGGATGTTGTCCAGCCGGGCCGAAAGAAACACGGTGGCTACGCCCAGTAAAGCTCCGGCGGCGCCCACGAGGTTGCCGCGGCGGGCGGTGCGGGGCGAGTTCAGGCCCATGAGGGCCAGGATGAACAAGACTGCGGCCACCAGGTAGAGGAGTCCCGTCCAAGTCGGGTCCAGGATGCTCATCGCGGGCCCGTCCCGTCTTTGCGGCCGCGGAACATCTCCAGCATGCGGTCCGTCACCACGAAGCCACCCACCAGGTTGGCCGTGGCCAGCACCACGGCGAGCAGCGCGACGCCGAGGACCCACGGGTCCGCGGCCTGCCCGGCCACGATGATGGCCCCCACCAGGATGATCCCGTGGATGGCATTGGCCCCGGACATCAGCGGTGTGTGCAGGGTGCTGGACACCTTCGAGACCACTTCGAAGCCCACGAAGACCGCCAGCACGGTGATCGTGAGCAGGCTGATGCCGTCCATCAGGCCACCCCTTCGTTATCGGACCGGCGGTTCCCGGGATCAGTGGGAAGCGGGTCAGCGGGAACCGCTGCACCGGGACCCGCTGCCAGCGCCTCCGCCGTGGGCGCGTGCCTAACCTCGCCGTCGTGCGTCAGGCACGTGCCGGCCACCACCTCGTCCCCGAAGTCCAGGGACAGGGTTCCGCCGCGGACCACCAGGGCGAGCAGGTTGGCCACGTTCTTCGCATAAAGCCGGGAGGCGTCGGCGGGCATGGCGGATGCGGCGTCCTTCAGGCCCACCAGCGTCACCGTGCCCTGGCCGTCGGCGGTGTCCACCTGGATGTCCCGGCCGGCCACCGATCCCTCCACGTTGCCGCCGGACTCCGCTGCGAGGTCCACCACGACGGATCCGGGCCGCATTCCCTGCACCATTTGCCGGCTCACCAGGAGCGGGGCCCTGCGGCCGGGGACGGCCGCCGTCGTAATCAGCACATCCGCCTGGGCCACATGCGGTGCCAGGAGCTGCCGCTGCAGGGCGCCGCGGTCCGCACTGAGCTCGCGGGCATAGCCGCCCGCGGCCTCTGCCGTCTCCAGGTCGAGCTTGATGAACGTGCCGCCCATCGAGGCGACCTCGTCGGCCGAGGCGGGCCGGATGTCGTTCGCGGAGACCCGCGCGCCCAGCCGTTTTGCCGTGCCGATGGCCTGCAGGCCGGCCACACCGACGCCGAGCACCAGCACGCGTGCCGGCGGAACGGTGCCCGCCGCCGTCATAAAGAGCGGGAAGAACCTCGGCAGCCGGATGGCCGCTTCCAGTACGCAGCGGTAACCGGCCACGAGGGCCTGGGAGGACAGGGCGTCCATCGACTGCGCCCGGGAAATCCGCGGCACCAGTTCCATCGCGAAGGAGGTCACCCCTGCGGCGGCGAGCGCCCGGACCGTGGGCAATTCGGACGACGGCGACGCGAGGCCCGCGGTGACGGCCCCGCGGCGCAAGGCCGCCGCCGTCGCAGGTTCCAGGGGGCGCACGTGGGCGAGGATGTCGAGTGATCCGGGCTCGAGTACGGGGACGACCCGGGCGCCCGCGCGGACGTACGCCTCGTCGCTGTAGCCGGCCGCGGCTCCCGCCCGGGATTCGACCAGGGCCTCAAGGCCCAGGCCAATGAGTTGCTGCACCGTCTCCGGTGTTCCGGCAACCCGCCGCTCGCCCTCACGGTGTTCCCGCGCAATGCCTAGCTTCACCCGCCACTCCCTTTCCAGCGTCATCGCTGTCCCGGGTCATCGCTTCCCCGGGTCGGTACTGGCTAGAGTCTATGCAGAAAGACGCGTAATTCCTCGACACACCTCCTCCCCGCCGGTAGACATTAACGATGGCTACTATCGGTTTTCACGCGTCGCATGAACAGATCAGCCCGGGACAACTGCTCCAGGACGTCCAACTGGCGGAGCAGGCGGGCTTCGACGCCGCCATGTGCTCGGACCACATTGAACCCTGGTCAGCGCGGCAGGGCCACTCCGGTTTCGCCTGGTCCTGGCTGGGGGCTGCGCTGGCCACCACCTCGCTGCGCTTCGGCGTGGTCACAGCTCCCGGCCAGCGCTACCACCCGGCCATCATCGCGCATGCCTCGGCCACCCTTGCGGACATGTTCCCCGGGCGGTTCTGGATGGCGCCGGGGAGCGGGGAAAACATGAATGAACACATCACGGGTGATGCGTGGCCGGCCAAGGAAACACGCCAGCAGCGCCTCGAGGAATGCGTTGATGTCATCCGGCGCCTGCACAACGGCGAAGAAGTCACCCATCACGGACTGGTCACCGTGGAACAGGCACGCCTCTGGGACGTTCCGGAAACCAGGCCGCCGCTCATCGCCCCCGCCATCAGCGTGCAGACAGCCCGGCGTGCGGCGGCCTGGGCGGATGGACTGGTCACCGTCAACCAGCCGCACGCCAAACTGCAGGAGATGCTGGCCGCCTACCGGGACAACGGCGGCAAGGGCAAGGCGGTGCTCCAGATCCACCTGTCCTGGGCGCCGCGGCAAGAGGACGCGGTTTCCGTAGCCCTGGACCAGTGGCGGTCCAACGTCTTCGCGCCGCCCATCCCCTGGGACCTTCCCACAGCGGCCCACTTTGACGGCGTCAGCACCGACGTCGGCGAGGACCAGGTCCGGAAGGCCGTCAACATCTCCTCCAGCCTGGACCAGCACGCCACATGGCTGCAGGAGTACGCGGACCTGGGCTTCGACGAGCTCTACCTGCACTTCGTGGGCCAGCAGCAGAAACCCTTCATCGAAGCGTTTGCCGAACACGTCCTGCCGCAGCTGCGGGCCGGCAGCGGGACGCAGGCGGTGACAGCATGAGGATCGCAGAGACGTCCGATCTGTGGTGGAAGAATGCCGTGGTCTACTGCCTGGACCCGGAAACCTTTTTCGACGACGACGGCGACGGCACCGGAGATTTCGGCGGCCTGATTCAGCGCGTGGACTACCTGGCGGCCCTCGGGGTCACGTGCATCTGGCTCATGCCGTTCTACCCCTCGCCGGACCGGGACGACGGCTACGACATTACCGACATGTACGGTGTGGACCCGCGGCTCGGCACCCTGGGCGACGTGGTGGAGTTCATCAGGACGGCGAAGGACCGGGGAATGCGGGTGATCGCGGACTTCGTCATCAACCACACCTCGGACAAGCACCCCTGGTTCAAGGAATCCAGGAAGTCCGTCGACAATCCCTACCGTGACTACTACGTGTGGCGGAAGGACACTCCCCCGGACACGTCGGAACAAGTGGTTTTCCCCGGCGAGGAAACGTCCATCTGGACCCAGGACAAGGCGACGGGCGAGTGGTATCTGCACATGTTCGCCAAGCACCAGCCGGACCTGAATGTCGCCAATCCGAAGGTCCGCGACGAGATCGCCAAGTCCATGGGGTTCTGGCTCCAGATGGGGCTGGACGGATTCCGGCTGGATGCCGTGCCGTTCTTCCTGGAGCTTCAGGGCGTGTCCAAGGAGGACGCGGCCAAGATCGATCCGCACGACTACCTGGCCGCGCTGCGCAGCTTCCTGAACCGGCGCAACGGCAGCGCGGTGCTGCTCGGAGAGGTCAACCTCCCCTACAAGGAGCAGTTGAAATACTTCGGCGGTCCGGACGGCAACGAGCTGAACATGCAGTTCGACTTCCTGAGCATGCAGAACCTCTATCTTTCCCTGGCCAGGGAGGACGCCCGTCCGCTGGCCAAAACCCTGGCCGGCAGGCCGGCCATCCATCCGGACAACCAGTGGGCCATGTTCGTCCGCAACCATGATGAACTGACGCTGGACAAGCTGAGCGACGAGGAACGCGCGGAGGTTTTCGCCGCCTTCGGGCCGGACCCGGACATGCAGATGTACGGGCGGGGACTCCGGCGCCGCCTGCCGCCGATGCTCGACGGCGATCCCGCCCGGATCCGAATGGTCTATTCGCTGATGTTCTCCCTCCCCGGAACCCCGGTCCTTTTCTATGGCGAGGAGCTCGGGATGGGTGAGGACCTGCGGGCGAAGGGCCGCTCCGCCGTGCGCTCCCCCATGCAGTGGACTGACACGGCAAACGGCGGGTTCTCCACCGCTCCGGCGGACAAGCTGGTGGCGCAGGTAGTGGACGGCTACTTCGGGCCTAAGAACATCAACGCGGCACAGGCGAAGCGTGACCCGGACTCGCTGTGGAATTTCATCGCCGCACTGATCCGAAGCTACCGGGAGAGTCCGGAGCTTGCCTGGGGCGACTTCGAGCTCATCAAGCAGTCCAATCCCGGAGTGCTCCTGCACAGCTGCACCCGCGCCGGTTCAACGCTGGTCCTGGCGCACAACATGGCCGCGCAGCCGGCCTCCGTCTCGGCAAAGGTTTCCTCGCCGGAAGATCCGGAGGAGGCATTCGGCGGTGCCATCCTGCGGGATCTGCTCGACGGCGACAATGTCCCCTTGGCGGACGACGGCGGCTTCGAACTCGAGCTGGAACGCTACGGCTACCGCTGGTTCCGGATCCAGCACCCCGCCGACAGGCGGATATAGCGCCGAGGCGGATATAACACCGCCGATCAGCCGCGGCGGTGGGCTTCCTTCAGCTGCTTCGGGGCACGGAAACGTCGCGGGCGCGGAAAGCTAACGCGGCCATTACCGGCGTGAAACGCGGCGGCAACAATGGCGCAGGACACTGGATGTGCCGGCAATTGCAGGCAACAGCACAAGCTCCAGCTCAGGAGGCCCCGCCATGTTGAAGGAAGCCAAAACCCATGTGACCCGCGTTCGCGCCCTGGACCAGCTGCACCGCGGCGACGAGATTGAAGCCCGCCTCTCCGTGGGTCCCAGCTATGACGATGTGGTGATCCGTCGGGGCCGCGTGCAGGAAACTGCGCCGGGCATCGGCGTTGTATGGATCATGGACCGTCAGACCGGGATGCGCAAAGCGATCAATTCGGACGAATGCAGCATTTGGCGAGTAGCCTGAGCCCTTCAGCCGCCGGCCACGGACTGGATGATCACCACCTCCTGGCCGGCAGCCACTTCAGTTTCCAGTCCCCGCAAGCGCCGGACCTCGTCCCCGTTCACGTAAATATTCACGTAGCGGCGGAGGGCACCGGTCTCATCCCTCAACCGCCTCGCAAGCACCGGATAATCCCCGGCCAGCGAGTCAAGCAGCAACCCCACAGTCACCGCACCGTCGGCGGGCGTAGTCAGGATGGACTGCCCGCCGGCGAGCGGCTGGAGGACACTGGGCAGCACCACGCTGATGTCAGCCACAACGGACCCTTAAACGGGTACCGGAGCGTCTGGCACCAGGGCCGCGGACACTACCGCAGCGCGGACGCACAGGACGTCCGGAAGATGTGACGCCACTTCGGTGAAGTGCTCGCCCTCGTCCGGGCTGGCGTAGACCGAGCCTCCGCGCGTTCCGAAGTACACCCCGGCCGGTTCCGCGGAATCAACCGAGGCAGCGTCACGGAGCACCGCGTTGTATTCGCCCTGCGGCAGCCCGGAATCAAGGCGTTTCCAGGTCTGCCCGGCATCGTCCGTCCGGTGTACTGCCAGCTTCCCGTCCGGCGGAATGCGTTCGCCGTCGGCCTTTAGCGGGACCACCCACGCCGTGCCTGCCCGCCGGGGATGGGTGAGCATCACAAAGCCAAAATCGGCCGGAAGTCCTTCCGCTATCGAATCCCAGTTCTCTCCGTTGTCATCCGTGCGGTACACGCCGTGATGGTTCTGGGCGTACAGCCGGCCCTCGACGGCGGCATCGGCCGCGATCTTGTGCACGCACTGGCCGAACTCGGGGTTGGGATCAGGCATGAAGTACGCAGAGATTCCCTTGTTCCGCGGCTCCCAGGAGGAACCGCCGTCGAGCGAGCGGTAAACGCCGCCGGTGCTCATGGCTACGTGCACATTTTCCCCGGAGGGATTGACGACGATTGAGTGCGCGGCCGCTCCGCCGTACCCTGCACCCCATTCGCTGCGGTGCGGGTGGTCCCAGAGTCCGCGGTTGAGTTCGAAGTGTTCGCCCCCGTCCGTGGACTTCCACACGGAAATGGGTTCGGCCCCGGCCCAGACAACCCCGGGGCGGGATTCGGCGTCCGGGTAAATCTGCCAGATGCGCTCCACCGCGGCGTCAGTGCCGTCCGGGAACTTAATGGCGCCCTGTTCCGGCTCGGTCCATGTCGCGCCGAGGTCATCCGAGTGCGCGACAGTGGGCCCCCAGTGCTCGGAGCGGACACCCACCATGATCCGGGTACGGCCGTCGCGGGTGTCGATGCCGATGCTGGGGACTTCGCTCATCAGGAAATGAGGGCCGGACATGGACCATGTCTGCCGGTCGTGGCTGGTCGCCAGCCACAGCCCTTTTTTGGTTCCGATTGCTAGGACATAACTCTGTTCGGTGGCCATGCACCCCATGCAACCACTCAGACCCGGAGGCCGCAATGGTTTTTGCGCGACGTTATGCGCCCTGCAGGGTCAGTCCACGAATTCAGACTGCGTCTCGATGAAGTCCCAGTCCGCGTTCGTGAGGACTCCCGTAGCGGTGTCCGGGTGCGGTCCGCCGGCCTCGGCAATCCCTTGAAGCACAAACAACGGCAGTTCGTCCGCGCGCAGATTCTCGCGCAGCCATTCCTTGCTGGCCAGGTCCAGATCAAGCCACCACATGTAGATTTCCACCGCGGACCACCTCTCCTTATGCGTCAACGTTAATCCGCGGCGAGGGGGTGTACAAGGGTCCAACGGCCGTGGCGCTCCGTTCCCGGGCCGCGCGCCCGTTGACCCTTGTGCCGGCACTTCCACTGCGTCAATCTTGTCTTGTGGGCCTGCCCCGCGCACCCGCACCACAGGCGTCGGAGGCCCGCTGTGGAGGCTCCGCACGGCACTGAGAAGGTTGTCATGGACGGCGACATAGAACTCGAACTCGCATCAGGTTCCGAGCCGGGTGAGTACACCGTGCGCGTCGTTCAGGCCCCGGCAGGCGGCAATGCGTCGGGGCTGTTGAGGCTGGATGTGGACGGGATCCTGGCACGCCGCGCGGAACTGGAGTCCACGGTCCTGGCCTCGGCCGTGGCTGCCCGCCGGACCACGCCGGTCGCCGAACTTCCAGTGCGGGGCGTGGGCCGAAGCCGGGGCGTTCATTGCCGCCGCCAGCACCAGCTCAAACTTCACGGTGACCCTCACCTGGCGGCGCCCCAAGCCTGCGCTGGAGGCTCCGGAGGGCGGCCCTGACTAAGCCGCCCCGGCGCAGGCAGTGCTGCGTGGCCGCGCTGTTCAATGAATGCACGCGGGGCCACAATGGAGTATGTCTCCTGAACGCTTCAGCGGTCCGCCTCCCCTGGTGGTCGGAGTGCTGCCCGGCCAGCACGCAGAGGTACTGCACTCGGCTACCGGCCTCGCAGAAAAACTGGGCGTTCCGTTGTTGTGCGCCTACGTGGACGAGGCAAGCTACCTGGTCGAGTGGGACCCGGCGCGGTCAGCGCACCGGCTGTCCCTGCATCCGGACAAGGACGACGCCGACGTCCGGGCCGTGAGCGAAGAGCTCCGCGGCGTCGTGGGGGCCGCCTGCGCATCGAAATCGGTGGAATGGACACTGCGGATCCTGTCCGGGGACCCCGCCCGCGCCCTGGGGCGTGTGGCAGCGGAGGCCAACGCCTCCATGATCATTGTGGGAACACCCGAGCGCGGTCTGGGCCACCGCCTCTCGGCAGCCCTCAACGGTTCCGTGGCTGCGTGGCTGACCCACCACCAGGACCGCCCCGTCCTGGTGGTCCCGGCACATATGGGCGCCCACCGGGACACCCCCGCGTGACCGCCGTTCCGGGCAAGGTCCTGCATGGCTATGAGCGCAACTGCAGGGAACTCGAGCGGTGGCTGGCCTCCGCGTCCGACGCGGACCTCCGCCGCACCAGCGCCGGCACCCGCTGGACCAACGAGGAGCTTCTGTTCCACATGGTTTTCGGCTACATGGTGGTGCAGGCGCTGTTGCCCCTGGTACGGATCTTCGGGGTGCTCCCGGCGCCTTTAAGCCGGGGGTTTGCGTGGATGCTGAATGCCGGAACCGCACCGTTCGACGTCGTCAATTACCTCGGATCCAAGGCTGCGGCCCGCGTGTACAACCGCAGGCGGATGGCCGCGAAGCTCCGGCGGGTGACGCGCTCCCTTGAGCGGCGGATGCGGCGCGAGACAGCCGCCGCGATGGCCCGCGGGATGTCCTTTCCGGACCGTTGGGACCCGTTCTTCACACCCTGGATGTCCTTGGCAGAGGTCTACGCCTATCCCATCGAACATTTCGACTTCCATGCCACCCAGCTCAGCCTGGGCGGGAGTCAGCCTCAAGAGACAAGGGGCAGGAAGACAGGACGAAAGACCCTGTGAAAGTAAAGCGAAAGTAGTTATTCAAGGTGGTGGCGCTCACCGCTACCGCCACGTAAGCTGGAGTTCGCAGGAAGATGTTGGACCTGCCCCAGAAGCTGCTCCGGAGTGCGTATCCCCCAATAACGCACTCCGGAGCTTTTTAATGCCAGGCCGGATTCCGGGGATAGTCAAGCGAAAAGCGGCGCCGGCCGCATGCCAGGAGCAATCCCGTGACCACAGCGCCAATCCCCACGCCGACCGCAGCCGTCACCGCGCCACTGTACGCCGCAGGCTTTGTCACAGCCTTTGGTGCCCACAGCATCGCAGCCGGGATGGGCGCCCACAGCGGTGATATCGGCCTGAGCCTGCTCAATCTGGGCGTCCTCCTGGCTGTTTACGACCTCGCCGAGGTGGTGCTGAAACCGGTCTTCGGAGCTTTGAGCGACCGCATCGGCACAAAGCCGGTGGTCGTGGCAGGGCTTTTCGCGTTTGCGCTGATGTCGTTGATCGGATTGTGGGGCTCCAACCCCCTGATGCTCGGGCTCGCCCGGATCGGCCAGGGCGCCGCCGCCTCGGCGTTTTCCCCGGCGTCCTCGGCGATGGTGGCCAGGCTTGCCGGCCGCAACGCAGGAACGTATTTCGGCCGCTACGGCTCGTGGAAAAGCCTGGGCTACGTCGCGGGCCCGCTGATCGGTGCCGGCCTGATCTTCCTGGGCGGCTTCACCCTTCTCTTTGCCGCCCTGGCCATCCTCGCGGCGGCCACTGCGGTGTGGGCGATGGTGACGCTGCCGCAGCTGGCCCCTCTGCCCCGCCCGCGGTACACGCTGTTGGATCTTGCCCGCCAGGTAACCCATCGGAGCTTCCTCGTGCCTACGCTCGTTCTTGCGGCAGCCACCGGGGCCCTGGGCACAGCCATCGGCTTCCTCCCTGCGCTGGCAACGCGGCACGGCCTGGACCCTGTGGCGGCCGTTGCCGCGGTCAGCGTGCTGGCACTCGCGTCCGCTGCCACCCAACCCTGGATCGGCCGCCTGCGTGACGGGGGCCGGCTCCATGACGGCCCCGGCATGACAGCCGGGCTGCTGCTGACGGCGGCCGGAATCGCCGCGGTGGCACTGCTTCCGGGACCGGTCACCATTTTTTGCGCTGCGGCGGCCATCGGCACGGGAATCGGTGTTGCCACGCCGCTGGGCTTCGCGCACCTTGCCGCCACCACTCCGCCTGAGCGTTTGGGAAGGACCATGGGAACAGCCGAGCTGGGACGGGAGCTTGGCGACGCCGGTGGTCCGCTCCTGGTTGGCGCCGTGGCTACAGCTTCAGCTCTGCCGCTGGGCCTCGGAGTCCTTGCCGCGGCCGTCACCGCCGCGTCCCTGCTCGGCGTCGGCAGCATCGGCCGCCGGGCGCCGTCGCCGGAACCGGCCGCCAAACCGTGACATCCGGCCCGGCAGTCGCACACCATACCCCCGGGGGTACTTGTCATATACCCCTTAGGGGTATATCTTGAGGACATGGACTCAGCAGAAGACGCCGGACCCCGGACCGTGGACGCCGGAACCGTCCCCCAGCATGGCTACACCTCGAACAAAGAGGCATACCTGCGCCGGCTCAAACGCATTGAAGGCCAGGTCCGCGGCATCGCCAGGATGGTGGATGAGGACAAGTACTGCATCGACATCCTCACCCAGGTTGCGGCCGTGAACAAGGCCCTGCACGCAGTGAGCCTGGGCCTCGTCGAGGAGCACATCGGTCACTGCGTCGTGGGTGCCGCCTCCGAACCGGACCCGGAACTCCGCGCGGAAGCCATCGACTTCAAGGTCAAGGAGGCCACCGATGCCATCGGGCGCCTGCTGCGGTAGCGGTCATCCCACCCACCACACCATCCGGATGACCCGACCGGGTCCATCCGGTGCCACCGGTGCCACCGGCACCACCGAGAAAGAGGAGCAAACCATGAGCCCCGTATCCACCACCGTGAACGTGTCCGGCATGACCTGCGGACACTGCGTGTCCTCCGTGAGCGAAGAACTGGAAGCACTGGAAGGCGTGGAAACGGTCGACGTCGACCTCAACGCCGGCGGCATCTCCACCGTCACCATCACATCCGATAAGGCCCTTTCCCGTTCCGAGATCGGCGAAGCCGTAGCCGAGGCCGGTTACCTGGTGGTGGCCAACGAGGCCTGAACCGCACGAACCCATCCCACCCGAATTGAGGACACGCCGTGAGTAACGAGCAACTGCTGCACCAGCCGGGAACCCGGGTCATCGAACTCGACATCGAAGGCATGACCTGCGCTTCATGCGTCGGCCGGGTGGAACGCAAGCTCGGAAAGCTCGACGGCGTCGAAGCCTCGGTAAACCTGCCCCTCGAATCGGCCCAGGTCACGGTCCCCGCCGGCATCACCGACGAACAGATCACGGCCACGGTAGAGGCGGCAGGCTACAAAGCCCGGGTGCGGCCCCCGCGCTACCCGAGACGGGGTGGCGACGCTGAGATTTCGGCCGGCTCAACCACAAGCGGTGGGCCGCCCGCGGACGGCGACCACCTAACGCACCCTGCCGCCGCTGCCCAACTTAAAACGCGGCTCATCGTTGCCGCCATCCTCACCGTCCCGGTGTTCGCGATATCGATGGTTCCGGCGTTCCAGTTCTCCAACTGGGGCTGGGTGGCGGGGGTGCTCGCCTTGCCGGTGGTGACGTGGGCGGCCTGGCCGTTCCACCGCGCTGCGGCCATCAACGCCCGGCACTTCGCATCCACTATGGACACCCTGGTCTCCCTCGGCGTCACGGCCGCTTACCTGTTCTCCGCCTGGCAGTTGCTGGCCGATCCCCGCATGACCGAACACCCCGGCATGGAGATGGGTACGGGCGGACTGTACTTCGAGGTGGCCTCCGTGGTCACCACGTTCCTGCTGCTGGGCCGCTTCTTGGAAGCCAACGCGAAGCAGAAGGCGGGCGACGCCCTGAAGGCGCTGCTGAACCTGGGCGCCAAGGATGCCGCGGTCCTGGTTGACGGCGCCGAGCTCAGGATTCCCGCCGACCAACTCATGGTGGGCGACGTCGTAGTGGTCCGCCCCGGCGAGAAAATCGCCACGGACGGCGTGGTGGTTGACGGTGCCTCGGCCGTGGACACCTCCCTGGTGACGGGCGAGTCGGTACCCGTCGAGGTGGCTCCGGGCAGCCCTGTCACCGGGGCCACGATCAACACCTCCGGCCGCCTGCTGGTCCGTGCCACCCGGGTCGGATCCGAAACCACGCTGGCCCAGATGGCCCGGCTGGTTGCCCGGGCGCAGACCGGAAAGGCCCCCATCGCCCGCCTGGCGGACCGCATCAGTGCGGTGTTCGTTCCGATTGTGCTGGCCATCGCCGTCCTCACGTTCGTGCTCTGGATCGTCTTCAGCGGCCCGGTGATTGAGCCTGCCGAAATCCGCGCGGCGTTCACGGCGGCTGTGGCGGTTTTGGTCATCGCCTGCCCTTGCGCCCTGGGCCTGGCCACGCCGGTGGGCCTCCTGACCGGCACGGGCCGCGGGGCGCAGCTGGGGATCCTGATCAAAGGCCCCCAGGTGCTTGAAGATACCCGCACCGTGGATACCATCCTGCTGGACAAGACCGGCACCGTGACCACCGGCCACCTGGCCGTGTACGGCACGCTGGCCTTCGGCACGTACAGCAGCGCCGAAGTGCTGCGCCTTGCGGGCGCCGTCGAGGCCGCCTCCGAGCACCCCGTGGCCCAGGCCATTGCGGCTGCTGCGCTCTCCGCGGAGCGCAGGAACGACGGCGGGCGGCTTCCCGCCGTCGAACACTTCCGTTCCGCGCCGGGAGGCGGGGTATCCGGAACCGTGCAAGGCCGGCTGGTCATCGCCGGACGGACGGGCTGGCTGCGGGACAACGACATAACGGTCACGACGGAACAGCAGGAGGCACTCGGGGCCGCCGAAGAATCCGGTGCCACCGCCATCTGGGTTGCCGTGGACGGGGAACCTGCGGGCATAGTCTCCCTGCGCGACACCATCAAGCCCGGATCGGCTGCCGCGATTTCACGGCTGAAGCAGCTGGGCCTCCGGCCGATCCTGCTGACCGGGGACAATGCCGCAGTGGCCGAGCAGGTGGCCACCGCCGTCGGCATCCCTCCGGAAGATGTGTTCGCGGGGGTCCTGCCGGAGGGCAAGGTCGACGCCGTGCGGAAACTGCAGGCTGGCGGCGCAACCGTTGCAATGGCCGGAGACGGCGTGAATGATGCAGCAGCCCTGGCCCAGGCCGATCTGGGCATAGCCATGGGGTCGGGCACCGACGTGGCCATCGAAGCCGCGGACCTGACCGTGATGGGCAATGACCTGGGACAAGTGGCTCAGGCCATCGAACTGTCCCGCCGAACGCTGGCCACCATCAAAGCCAACCTGTTCTGGGCGTTCTTCTATAACGCAGTCGGTATACCCGTGGCGGCACTGGGGTTGCTGAATCCGATGATCGCCGGCGCAGCCATGGCAGCGAGCTCGGTGCTGGTGGTGGCCAATTCGCTCCGGCTTCGCAGCTTCGGCAAGACCGGCGGCCGGGGCGCTTAGGCGGCGCCGAAGCGGACGGCCGCCTTGGCACGGGCCTTGGCGGCTTCCTCTTCCCGGTCCTTGGCCGGGGCATGTGTCACCAGGGAATCGAGCAGGTGCTGGGTGGCGTGCGCGATCTCGTGCACGGCGCGGTTGAACGCCTCCTCGTTGGCTTTCGACGGTTTGGTACTGCCACTGATCTTGCGCACGTACTGCAGCGCAGCGGCTTCCACCTCGGCCGACGTGGCATGGGGCTCAAAGTTATGCAGGGTCCGGATATTGCGGCACATAGTCCCATGCTAGGCTCTGGACCGCCTGGGATCGAGGTCCGAAGCCTAGTACGGATACCACTGGCCCGGCAGCTGCCCTCACGGGTAGGGCTGCATGGGGAGCGGTGCCCATCGACAGTGACCGGGCCGCGGGATAGTTTCTAGGTAATGGATCTTCCGGATGAGCCGGGGGCCGCTGGGGATGCCGATCGGATCGGGTCCGTTGACTGAAGGAGAAAACTAATGGCTATTTGGGGTGCAGACATTGCTCAGCTCAAGGCGCTCGGAACCAAGCTTCAGGCTGGTTCGTCCGAGATCGAGAAGGCTAAGTCGCAGCTGACGAAAGCTCTTGACAGCACCGACTGGAAGGGCCCGGACGCGGAGAAGTTCCGCAGCGAATGGTCCGGCCGCCACGTAACGGACCTGGCCCGCGTGGCCCGGGCACTGGAAGAAGCCGGCAAGCAGGCCAGCAAGAACGCCGCCCAGCAGGAAGAGGCTTCCCGCTAGGGAACGCCCGCCGCTGGCAACGCTGAAACGGATGCCCCGGACGCAACAAAGCGTCCGGGGCATCCGCCTTTAAACCGAAGCCGCTTAACGCGATGACCGCCGCGTGGTGCAGATTCGCGTGGTGCAGATTAGGGGACGGGTTCGACGTCGTTCGCGTGGTCCAGCGGCGCCGGCACCGGCGCTGCACCGGGTCCGCCTGAAGAGGCCGGCGCTACCCGCGGCCCGCGGAGCTCGTCCACGCGGACCAGAACGACGCCGCCAACAATCAGCACACCGCCGAGGAGCTGGATAGGACCGGGCAGTTCACCGAGCAGGAGCCACGCCCAGATGACGGCGAAAAGCACCTCGGTGAGCGACACGAATGATGCAACCTTTGAACCGAGCGCCCGCGCGGCAACGATGCCCGAGACGTACGCGAGGACCGTGGCAAGGATGATTAGGCCGCCCAGCGAAACCCACCACGGTGTGACCCACGGCCCCAGTTTGGTGTCCGCCGTGCTGAACGCCATCGGCAGAAGTCCGGTGGCAGCCGCCAGCCACATCACCACGGCGCCCACCATCAGGCCGCCGGATGCGAGGACGATCGGCGGGAGGGTGTCATTTTCCTTTGCAGTGATGAAGAAATAGATCGCCAGGCAGACGGCTGCGGCGACTCCCCACAGGACGCCGACGACGTCGATCTTCACGGCACCGGTAAGGTCCAGCACCAGGATGAGTCCGCCCAGCGAAAGCAGCGTTCCCGCAATGGTGAGCGGGCGCGGACGCCGTCGGCTCGCGGCCCACAGCCAGAGGACGATGATCACCGGGGCCAGGTACTCCAGCAGCAGGGCAACGCCCACGGAGAGCCGCTCGACGGCGTTGAAGTAGAACAGCTGGCAGGCTGCGACCCCGATGAGCCCGAACAGCAGGATGGTCAGCCAGTTGTCCCTCAGCTGGCGCCAGCGGCCGTGCAGTGCGGGCACTGCCGGGATCGCGAGGATGAGGGCTGCCCCGGTCAGGCGCGCGGTCACGGCCGCACCCGGAGTCCACCCGGTTTCGAGCAGGGCCTTGGCAAAAGATCCGGAAAGGCCGAAGACGGCTGAAGAGAATAGCGCCACGCCGAGCCCGGATGCCAGGAACCCGGCAGCCGGCCGGCGGGGGGCGCCGACCCTGGGCGCGGCGCCCTGGAAGGACGCATCGGCGCGTTTGCTTGCGGCAGGCACGGCTGCCTCCTGTCAGGAGTAAAGTGGGGTAATGGTCATGACATTACGCCCCGCCCCTGTAAGGAGTCAAGATGGTTTTTGCCCCTGACACTGAAGTGGCACTTCGCACCGTTGTGGGACTGATCAACAGCGCGGCTAACGGCGAAGAACATCTCGCCACGATCGCGGACCTGGACCGCTTCCTCCTGGCTGAGGGCTTCTCCGGTGCGAGGTCACGGGACGCGGCTGAACTGGCCAGCGTCCATAAGTTGCGGAGCCAGCTCACCGAGCTCTGGACCATGGACGAGGACGCGGCCGTCGGGACGGTGAACCGCCTGCTCCGCGAAGCCAATGCCCTTCCGCAGCTGATCAAGCACGACGAATGGGACTGGCACCTGCACGCCACTACCCGCGAGGCCCCGCTGGCGGACCGGATGGGCACCGAGGCCGCCATGGCGCTGGCGGACGTGATCCGCAGCAAGGAGATGGACCGGATGCTGGTGTGCGCCGCGGAGGATTGCGACGCCGTCGTGCTGGACCTCAGCCGGAACAGGTCCAAGCGGTATTGCGATACCGGAAACTGCGCCAATCGGGCACACGTGGCCGCCTACCGCGCACGGAAAGCCGCGTCCTAGGGACGCGTGGCGGAAGAAGCGTTGCTTGAGGGAACTGGTGCCGGGGAAGCCCCCGGAGGATCTAGCGGGGATCGGCGCCGGGTGCGGCATCCGGCGCACCGGGAGCCTGCGCACCGGGAGTCTGCGCGTCCGGACGCGCCGAATAGCCGCCATGGCCGGAAGACTTCTTGGAACTCAGGTTGACGCCGGACCCCTTACCCAGGTGGTCGGCATTGTCCTTGTGGCTCATGGAAAGCATCGCCGCGATGACCAGGGTCACGATGAACGCAATCCCCGCACCCGTGAAGGCGAGATCGAAACGAGGGGACCGGGCGCTGCCGCCGGAGGCGAAGATCAGCACGGCAAAGAAGGCCAGGACAGCCCAGAATGCGGAGAACATGAGGGGTCCCTTGACCGAGGTCCGCAAGTTTCGCGGTTCTCCTGGTTTCTGCTGTGCCAAGGTGTTTCCTCCCGTGCAGCACGGCCTGGGCCCTGCCGCTTAAGTCAAGCGATTGTTCTACGCGAAGTAGAACCGTTCCCTACTAGTTTACGGCCTCGCTGGAAACAGACCGCGCATCGTGCCGCAGGGTCAGGCCGGCCAGGATCCAGAGAACCCCCGAAATGATCGCTCCGCCACCGGCCACTCCCAGCAGCGCATGCGCTCCGAGGCTGATGAAGAACGGCAGGGCCACCGCAGTCCCCAGCCCGATCACCCCGGAGGCAAGCCAGTCGCGCGCCAGGACACTGCGTCCGCGGTACAGGAAACCGAGGTAGAGTTCCGCAGCTCCCAGCAGGCCCAGGCCCAGGGCCGCCAGGACACCGAACACCAGTTCACTGCCCAGGAACGCCACGGCCACACCGGCACCGGTGAGGACTGCCCCGGCGGCTGCCATGACCTTGCCGGCCGGCTGCCTGGCCGCCAAGCCAAACTTCCCGATTCCGCGGATCAGTATGACGCCGGTCGCCAGCAAGTAGAGCCCGCCGGTCCAGCCCATTTCGGACGCCGACGGGGACGCCCAGAAGACCGTCACCGCACCGAAGGCAAGGGCAAGCAGGGCCCTGGTGAGCACGGGCTTCCACAGGTCCGCAGCAGGAGCGGTCAGGGCAGCGGGATCGGAAGGAGTTGCGGGAAGGGTCACGGATCCAGTTTAGTGCGCAGCGGATTCGACCCGAGAACCATCCACTTGTCAGTCCTTGCCCGTAGTCCCAGCGTTACCGCCCGGGCGGACATGTAACCCAGCGAAAAGGCCACCCACAGCCACGCCAGCCCGGCGGCACCGTCGACATGGGCGAGTCGGACGGCTGCCAGCAGCGGCAGGTACACCGCGAGGTTCACGACGCCGGCAATCGCCAGGTATTTCGCGTCGCCGGCGCCTATCAGGACGCCGTCCAGTACGAAGACATAGCCCGCCACGGGCTGTCCGGCGGCGAGCACCCACAGGGCGAGCATCAGTGCGGACTGGACGCCGGCGTCGGACGTGAACAAGGCGCCGGCCCACGGAGCCGCAGCCGCCAGCAGCACTCCCGTGATCACCCCGAACCAAGCACCCCAGCGGATCATGGTCCGGGTCAGGTCCCGCACCGCGGCAGGGTTTGCCGCTCCCAGTTCCTTGCCGATCAGGGCCTGGGCGGCAATGGCCAGGGCATCCAGGGCGAAGGCCAGGAAGGTGAAGATGGTCATGGCCAACTGGTGGGCGGCCAGGTTCACCGGGCCCTGGGCCGTGACCACCAGCACGGTCGCGAGGATCGCGATCCTCAGGCTGAGCGTCCGAAGCATAAGCCAGGACCCCACTTTGGTCATGGCACGCACGCCCCGCCAGTCCGGACGGAGTGAAACCCCGTGATCACGCGCATTGCGACGGACGATCACCAGGTACACCAGGGCCATGGCCCAGTGGGCAATGCTGGTGCCCACGGCGGAACCGGTCACGGACCAGCCCAGGCCGTAAACCAACGCCAGGTTGAGGAGGACGTTCAGGGTGAACCCTGCAGAGGCCACCGCCAAGGGGGTCCGGGTGTCCTGGAGGCCACGCAACACACCGGTCCCGGCGAAGATCAGCAGCATGGCCACGAGCCCGGGCATGGACCAGCGGAGGTAGTCCACGGCGAACCGGCGGACGTCGCCCGTAGCGCCCATCAGGTCAACGAGCACTTCGGCGCCGGCGAACCCTGCCGCCGCCAGCATTAGGCCCAGGACAAGCGCCAGCCAGACACCGTCCCGTCCTGCCGCGAGGGCTTTGGGAAGCTTGCCCTCGCCGATGGCCCGGGCAACTGCAGGGGTGGTGGAGTATGCAAGGAACACCATGAGGCCCACGGCCGTATGCAGCACTGCCGACGCCAGCCCCACCCCCGCCAACTGGGACACGCCGAGGTGGCCCACTATGGCCGAGTCAGCCAACAGAAAGAGCGGTTCCGCGATGAGGGCGCCGAATGCCGGCACGGCGAGGCGGAGGATTTCCCGGGCGTTTCGGCTGGCGGGAACAGTCCGGGAGGTGGCACGTGATTCTGGCACGGAGCCAGCCTAGCTGGAGAGACCTGTCACAGCCGACCCTATTAGTTGACTCTTCAACTAACTAGCTGGCAAGGTTGAGTATTGAAGCTTCAACCGCGTCCGAAGAGGGCGCACGGCAATGCTCCCGACCTCGAAATGGTGAAATTCCCATGACCCAGTCCACACTGACCACCACAGCACTCACTATCCTGCGCGTCATAGCGGGCTTCCTGTTCGCAGCCCACGGCTGGCAGAAGTTCAACGAATGGACCATCGCCGGCACCCAGGTCTCGTTCGCCAAGATGGGCGTGCCGGCCGCTGAGCTGGCAGCCCCTGCCGTGGCCACTCTCGAGCTTGTGGGTGGAATCGCGCTGGTCCTGGGCGTACTGACCCGCGTTTTCGCAGCCCTTCTCGCTGTGGACATGCTCGGCGCCCTGTTTCTTGTGCACGCCTCCGCCGGTGTCTTCGCCGCAACGGGCGGTTATGAACTGGTGCTGCTGCTTGCAGCCGGAGCGCTGGCCATTGCCCTCACCGGCGCCGGCAGGCTGGCCGTCGACCAGGCACTGTTCGGCCGCAGCAACTCGAAGCTCCGCATCCTCGCGTAAGGCGGGAAGCGCCAAAGACCATGCGCGACGCCGGGCCGGCCACTCACGTGGCTGGCCCGGCGTCGTTGCATCCACCATGTAGAAGTATTCCCGCGCCGGAATGCTAGCCCGAGACTCCCGTCAGCTCGTTGGGCACGTGCGCGAGTTCCGCCGATTTGGTTACTTTGCCCGAGGCAAGGTCCACGGCATGGATCGCGCTTTCTGCAGGCTCCGTGACGTAGGCGGTGGAGCCCTGCACAAACAGCGTCGGGCGCGGGTCCTGCCACGTTTCCGATTCCTCCCAGGCGTCAACGACGGGGATGGTGGAGGTGATGCTTCCGGTCAATGGGTCAATGACACGCAGGGCGCCGTCGGTCCCCAGGACCAGGGCCTCGCCGGCGGCACCCCTGCCCAGCGAGCGGAACGAATAGCTCGTACCGAGTTCCACCAGCCGGAGGGTGGCCGTCTCCGTATTGACGAGCGAGACGCGCGTGGGCCGTTCCAGCGCAGCATCCTTATCCACTTTGTAGTCACCCAGAACCACCGGCGACCTGGGCGAACCCGCCTGGTTTCCCATCCGCCCGTAGGCGTCGGGGCTTGCCACTTTGGAAATCTTCCCGTCCCGGTAGATCAGCATGCCGTCTTCACAGCCCACCACGACTGTATCCGGGCCTGCGGCTGCTTCGCCGTGCACGCCGGGGCAGTCCTCGTTGCGCACCAGTTCCGCGCGGTCCTGCCCCGCTCCCGCTGCCAGCACGGCAATCCCCCGCCTCGACTCCTCGTCTCCGACCGTGACGAGGAGTTTGCCCGCCTCGAGCGGCACCGCTACGCCATGATGGGCTTCCGCAGTCGTGTAGACATCACTGTCCGGAAGGACACCCGCACTCTCCCCCAGTCCTGCCGGGTCGAAGAGCTCCACCTTTCCGGAACCATCGCTGAAGAGGGCGGTCCGGCCGGAATGAAAGACAGCGTGGCCGGCCTTGCTGGCTTCGAACGAGGCAGCCGTGAGGGACGGCTCAACGGCGTAGGAATGCCCGTGATCACCATGCTTCTCCGTCCACACGCCCGCATCGAACACCCTGAACGCGTTTCCGGTGGACACCAGGACATGCCGGCCGTCGCCCGCAGGGTTCAATCTGTTGAAGCCCGTAAGCTCGGCCTCCCCCACGACCTCCAGTGAGGTGGCATCGAGCACCGTGATGCCCCCGGCATGAGTCAATACCAGCCTGAGCGCGGGGCCCGGGACCTCCTGGCTTGCACTGGACGACCCGGTGGACTGCCCGGCGGATGACGCGCCGCCTCCCGACTGGGCGCCGTCAGCGCCCCGCCCCGGGTCCGCGGCGCAAGCGCTCAGGACGAGGGCGGCAACGGCAAGTCCCGCCGCTCCCGGAACGCCGATAGGGGAAACCCTCAAACCGGGCCGCCGCGCCGGGCGAAGTGGAGGAAAAGAGGGTCTAAGGCGGCGGCGATTGACGCTATGCTGATTCTTCATAAGCTAAATGATAGTCATTCTCATTAGAAGGGCAAGCTGAACAGTCATGTCCAGGACTACCCGCCTGTCCTGACAAGGCGCGCCGCGGCCCCGCCCGCATGTGGCGGGTTCTGCGGCCTTTGTGTCATTCGGACCCGCCGGTATGCCGGGTCATCAGTAAACTCTCAGCATGAGCGAGACTGCCGCCAATTCAGTGACCCTCCGCTTTCTAGCGGCCCCCATGGACGTCGGCCACAGCGGCTCCGTGGATGCCGGAACCGTGCTCGAGTGGGTGGACAAAGCGGCCTATGCCGCAGCGGTTGGCTGGGCCAAGTCGTACTGTGTCACGGCCTACGTGGGTAACATCCACTTTGCCGATCCGGTCAACAGCGGGGACATGGTGGAAGTCACCGCGACGATCGTCTATACCGGCCGGTCCTCCATGCATATCCGCACGGTGGTGTCCTCGGGCGACCCCAAAGGCGGGGCGGCCACAATGCGCAGCCAGTGCATGGTGATTTTTGTGGCGGTGGGCCCGGACGGTAAACCGGTGCCCGTCCCGCAGTTCGAACCTTCCACTCCCGAGGAAATCGAGCAGCGTGACCACGCCCTGGCGCGGATCAAGGTCCGCGAGGACATCGTCCAGGCGATGAATGCACAGGAATATACGGACGCCGGCACCGCGGAACGGGTGGTCCTTCGGTTCATGGCCGCCCCCACGGATGTCAATTGGGGCGGCAAGGTGCACGGCGGCATCGTCATGAAGTGGATCGACGAGGCCGCCTATGTTTGCGCCTCCCGGTACTGCGGCAAGGACACCGTGGCGGTATTTTCCGGCGGGGTGCGTTTCTACCGGCCACTGCTGATCGGCCATGTCGTGGAAGTGGAGGCGCGGCTCGTGTACACCGGCACCAAGGGAATGCACATTGCGGTGCACGTCCGCTCCGGGGATCCCAAGGGGCGGGAGATGAACCTGACGACGTACTGCCTGACCGTAATGGTGGCCAGGGACGCTGCGGGGAACTCCCTGCCGATTCCGCCGTGGGTGCCGGTCTCGGAGGAGGACAAGCGCCTGCACGCCCATGCCCGGGAGCTGCTGGAAATCCGTGGCCGGGCACCGGGAAACCGGCTGCCCAACCACCTGCTCTCCGCTGGTGGCGTGCAGGAGCCCGCATAGTCGGGTCGGCTAGAAGCCGCCGCCGCCTGCGTCTGCCGCCATGTTGGCGAACCGCGAGTAATGCCCCTGGAAGGCCACCACAATGTCCTTCGTGGGGCCGTTACGGTGCTTGGCGATGAGGATGTCCGCCTCGCCGGCGCGCGGCGATTCCTTGTCGTAGACGTCCTCGCGGTGGAGCAGGATGACCATGTCGGCGTCCTGCTCGATGGAGCCTGATTCACGGAGGTCAGAGACCATGGGCCGCTTGTCCTGGCGTTGTTCCGAGCCACGGTTCAGCTGGGACAGGGCAATCACGGGCACCTGGAGCTCCTTAGCCAGCAGCTTCAGTGCACGGGAGAACTCCGAGACTTCCTGCTGGCGCGATTCCACTTTCTTACCGGAGCTCATGAGCTGCAGGTAATCCAGGATGACCAGCTTGAGGTCGTGCTGCTGCTTGAGCCGGCGGCACTTGGCCCGGATTTCCATGAGCGACATGTTGGGGCTGTCATCGATGAACAGCGGCGCGTCATTCATCCGGCCCATGGTCGTGGCGATCTTGGACCATTGTTCGTCCTTGATGGTGCCCTTCCGGAGATCCTGGAGGCCGATGGTCGCCTCCGCGGAGAGCAGGCGCATGGCGATTTCGTTCCGGCCCATTTCCAGGGAGAACATCACCGTGGCGAGGTTGTTCTTAATGGCGGCGGACCGGGCAAAGTCCAGCGCAAACGTGGACTTGCCGACGGCCGGACGGGCTGCGATGACAATCATCTGCCCCGGGTGCAGGCCGTGGGTCAGTTCATCCAATTCGTAGAAGCCCGTAGGTACGCCCACCATTCCCTCGCCGCGATGGCCTGAGGCTTCGATTTCGTCCACCGTGGATTCCATGACGTCCTTGAGGACCACGTAGTCCTCGGCGGTGCGCCGCTCGGCCACGGCGTATACCTCGGCCTGCGCCTGGTTGACGAGGTCTTCTACTTCGCCGTCCGAGCCGTAGCCCAGCTGGACGATCTTGGTACCGGCATTGACCAGCCTGCGCAGGACTGCACGCTCGGCAACGATCTCCGCGTAGTATCCGGCGTTGGCTGCCGTGGGGACGGTCTGGATGAGCTCGTGCAGGTACGCGGGCCCGCCGATCCTGTTGATCTCGCCGCGCTTGGTCAGTTCATCGGACACTGTGACGGCGTCGGCGGGCTCACCACGGCCGTAAAGGTCAATCACGGCTTCGTAGATGGTCTCGTGCGCGGGGCGGTAAAAGTCCTGGCCCCGCAGGATCTCCACTACGTCGGCGATGGCGTCCTTGGACAACATCATGCCGCCAAGAACTGATTGCTCAGCGGGGATGTCCTGGGGCGGCTTGCGGCTGCCTTCGGAACCCCGGGTGCCCTCGATTGAGTCCAGGTGCGTAACTGACAAAGCTGCCGTCCTCCGTTGTGTACCGCGGCGCATTCCTTGATGCCGTCGGTGCTGTAGCTATCTGCCATTGGGCTGCCGCGGCGCAGCGAAACCCCGCTGCGTGGCAGGACAAGTACTACCACCCGGCACTGACAGTCCTCCTGCGCGGGACTGCGCCCGCGCCCGCTGTTCCGGCCGTAAGCCCGGTTATCCCCATTTTGCGGAGGTTATCCACAATTCGTGGTCCGGGCGGGCCCGGGATCGCCTGCAATATGCTTCTGCGGACTCCCGAAACCAAGTACTGATGCCCCATAAACAGGTATCCCGCTACGTTAGTACCCCTTCCCCCGGGCACCAAGCCCACATGCATGCACACCTGTGGATAAGTTGTGGACTACCGGCCGCTGCTTGTGCACAGCCTGTGTGGCCACCTGTGGAAACCAAGAAACTTTGAGAGCGAATATGGCTCTGACCTGCGGAAACGCTAAAAATGGCCTGTGGATGAAAGATTCTTTTAGGGAACGTTCATCCACAGCTTGCAGGTTCCCACTGGGGATACCGGCCAGTAACTCGGGGACAAGTGACGGAGAATATACCCGTTGTGTGATTTAGGCCGCTCCACGGGGTCCGAATTGACGCTTTCCTCTCAGCGCTGTATGCGCAACCGAGAATATGCTGTGGATAACAGCGAACTGGCATAAGCTCTATCCATGGGCGATGTATTCATAGTTATGCTGCCTGCCCTCATCCTTGTGGCAGTAATCTGGGCGGTTTCCACGGCACTGAAACCCCGGGACACAGGGATCTCGGATGCGGAGCGCTATCAGCTGGAACTGGCCATACGGTCGCAGGCTCACTACGCCGCCCAGGTGCAGGCAGCCACCGCCGCGCGGGCACGGGTTGATGCCGCCACCCGGCCAAGCCAGAACGAGCAACAGCAGTCCCAGCAGGCAGACCACGCACGGGCGGCCTTGCGCGCCCAGGCCGGGTCCAGTCCCGGCGTTGGCATGCATGGCTACCAAGGTCCGGTCCTCCCCGGCGGCCAATTGAACCCGCAGTTCGCCCTCCAGCTGCAGTCCATGGCCCGCAACGGCCAGAAACTGCAAGCCATCAAGATGCTGCGGCAGGCAACGCACTCAGATCTCTTGACCGCAAAAAATTATGTAGATCGGCTTTAGCAATGGAATCGCTAGTGATCCCCGTCCTGATCCTGCTCATCGTAGGGGCCGCCGTCCTGCTGGTGGCCCGTGCTCTAGGACGCCGCACCGCCGGCGCAACGGGTTCTGCCGCCAAGACGGGCCGCGGCACGCCGCCCGGCGATCCGGTGGAAGCTGCCAAGGCCGCAGCAGCCAAACTCACCGAAGACCAGCACCGGCGCCTGTACGCCCTGATCGCCCAAGGCCAGGCCATGGCGGCCATCAAGCTCTACTACGAAGCATCAGGTGAGGGCCTGCGGGCCTCCCGCGACGCCGTCGGCGCCCTGGCCGCCCACCCGCAGCCGTTCCACTCAGCGGCCCCTGAGGCCCCGGAGCATGACGACGACGATGCTCCCGAGCGTTTCCCGTACCGCTACCGCGCGATCGCCAGTAAAGGCGACGTCACTCGGGAGGTCAGCAGCAATATGCTGAACGACGAGATCTACGGCCGGATCCGCACGCTGGCCAAAAGCGGTGACACTGAGGGAGCAGCAACGGCACTGACCCGGCACTCGGACATTTCCATGAAACAGGCCAGGGAGTTCATTGCGCTGCTCGACGACTGAGCATCCAGCCTGACCACTCAGAAATCGAAGAGCTCCCCGAGCCAGCCTTCTTTCTTCTTGGGCCGCCGTCGGTCGTCGTAGCGTCGGTCGTCATGGCGGGGCTGATCATAGCGGGGCCGGTCCCTGCGCTCGTCATAGCGTCGGTCATCCGGCCGCCTGTCATCCCGGCGCGGGTCAAGGTTGTTGTACAGCGGCGGCGGAATCAGCCCGGGAGCGGGAGCCGCCGGGGCAACGGGAGCAGCCGGCGTCCCCGGCCCCATCAACTCGGCTGCGCGGTCGATAATCTTGTCCAACTCGCCGCGGTCCAGCCACACGCCTCGGCACTGCGGACAGTAATCGATCTCCACTCCGCTGCGCTCACTCATTACCAGGTCTACTGAATCCACAGGGCATTTCATGTCCCGCACAACGAGCGGACCCCTGGAATAGTTCGGCGAACGTGCGGAGGACACGCCGGCCTGGTGCCGGGCGCCGCGCCTACCGGCTGTTCGAGATTCCCGCCAGCAGCTGTTCAAACGGCAGGGACTCTGCGGCGTCCGGCTTACGCTGCGGCCGCGAAGCTGCAACAAGTCCCGCGAACTCTTCTGCTGCCCGCTCGATCCGCACCGAAAGGGGCGAGCCGCCGTCGTCCGTGTTTCCCCAGTCCTGGGGCCCGGCGAACACGCCGGTGGCAGCAGTGCGGGTCCGCAGGTAACTGAACAAGGGCCGCATGGCGTAGTCCAGAACCATCTGGTGGCGGTCGGTGCCGCCGGTTGCCCCAAGGAGGACGGCCTTGCCCTCCAGCGCCTTGGGGTCCAGGACATCGAAGAAGGACTTGAACAGGCCGCTGTAGGAGGCGCTGAACACCGGCGTGACGGCGATGATGCCATCGGAGTCCTCCACACCGGCAATCACTTCGGCCAGCCGCGGTGGCGCGAACCCGGTCACGAAGTTGTTGGCAATGTCCACGGCCAGATCGCGGAGTTCCACCACATCGATGGATACCTCATAGCCGGCGGCAGTGATGCTGCGTTCGGCTGCGGCTGCGAGTTGGTCGGCCAGCAGCCTACTCGACGACGGTACGCCCAGTCCGGCGCTGAGGACGGTTATGCGGCGGGTTTCCACGGTTTACTCCTGAGGGTCAACGGTAAATCAGACTACATGCGTTTGCATCTATCGAATAAACCCGCCTGGGCCCGTCTTTATTCCGCGGCAACCGAACCCTGCTGTGGAACGCTGCCGCGACCCTGCTGACAAGCGCAGCGGTGTCTGCCAGACTGCCGTCATGGTTGAAAACAAGACCCAGGCAACGGACGCCTCCGTGGAGGACTTCCTTGACGGTGTGGAGAATCCGGCCCGCCAGCGGGACGGCCTGCGGCTCCTGGCCCTCATGAAGGAACACACCGGCGAAACGCCCGTGATGTGGGGCCCCGGCATCGTGGGTTTTGGCAGCTATCACTACCGGTATGAGAGCGGCCGCGAGGGGGACACGGTAGCCGTCGGCTTCTCCCCGCGAAAGGGGAGCCTCTCACTCTATGGACTGACCTACGCGCCCGAAGCTGCGGAGCTCCTTCCGCGGCTAGGCAAGCACAAGGTCGGCGCAGGATGCCTCTACATCAACAAGCTGGAGGACGTGGATGAAGCCGTACTGGCAGAACTCATCCGGGCGGGCCACCGGCACTCCACCACGGTGATGCACCAGGAATAGCCCCGCGGACACCATGCACTGAAAGCAGCCTGGAATTTAAGAACAAAGGCCCCCGCGTTCGGTTCCGATAGGAATCCGAAGCGGGGGCCTTCAGCAGTTCAGGACTTCGTAGCGCTCTGGCGAATGGCCGGAGGAACTACTTGCCTGCGACTACGTCGAGTTCGATCACAGCAGCAACGTCGTCGTGCAGACGGACGTTGGCCTGGTAGGAACCAACCGACTTGATGTGTGCCGGCAGTTCAACCTTGCGCTTGTCGATGCGGCCGAGACCGGCGGCCTCAACAGCGTCGGCCACGTCGCCCTGCTTGACGGTACCGAACAGGCGTCCGGTCTCGCCAGCCTTGACAACGAGCTTGACCGGCTTGGCGGAGAGTGCAGCGGCCTGCTTCTGAGCGTCTTCCAGGGAAGCGTGCTCACGGGCAACGCGGGCAGCCTTGATCGACTCAACCTGCTTCTCGCCACCCTTGGACCAGGTCAGTGCGAAACCGCGGGGCAGCAGGAAGTTACGTGCGTAACCGTCCTTGACCTCGACAACATCGCCAGCAGCACCGAGACCGGTTACTTCGTGGGTCAGAATGAGCTTTGCCATTTTAGTTAATCCCTTCCTTAGCCGCGGCCAGCGCCGGAGTAAGGCAGCAGAGCAACTTCGCGGGCGTTCTTGATTGCCTGGGCGATTTTGCGCTGTTCCTGCACCGTGACGCCAGTGACGCGACGGGCGCGGATCTTTCCGCGGTCGGAGATGAACTTGCGCAGCAATGCTACGTCCTTGTAGTCGATGACGGTGATGTCAGCGGCCTTCAAGGGGTTGGACTTTGGTTTGGGCTTACGGAGTTCAGCCTTAGCCATCGTGGAGCTCCTATTCTATGGAGCCCGTGGATATTGATCCACGGGATGGTGGTGGTTCGACGGCGGTACTCACCCGGGAGCCGTAAGGCATCCCGGCGGGTTCCGAGCCGGACCTGAATTATTGGTTAGAAGGGAGGTTCGGAATCCGGGCCGTTGCCCCAGCCGCCGCCTGCATTGCTGACACCGGGCGTTGCCCAAGGGTCTTCCTGCGCTGCCGCGGGCTGGTTGCCGCCCCAGTTTCCGCCGGTATTGCCGCCCTGGCTTGCACCCTGGCCGCCACCGAACCCACCGCCGCTGTTGCCGCCGCCGAAGCCACCCTGACCACCCTGGCCGCCGGAGCGCTGGGTGCGGTTGACCTTGGCGTTGGCGTAGCGCAGGCTCGGGCCGATTTCATCGACTTCGAGCTCGATAACGGTGCGCTTCTCGCCTTCTTTGGTTTCGTAGGAACGGCTCTTCAAACGTCCGGAAACGATAACCCGCATACCCTTTGTGAGGGATTCTGCGACGTTTTCGGCTGCTTCACGCCAGACGGATGCGCGGAGGAACAGGGTTTCCCCGTCCTTCCACTCGTTCGACTGGCGATCGAAGGTGCGGGGCGTAGAAGCGATGGTGAAATTCGCTACTGCCGAACCTGACGGTGTAAACCTCAGTTCGGGGTCATTGGTGAGATTACCGATGACCGTAATAGTGGTTTCGCCTGCCATCTACTGCCTCCTTGTTCGTTCCTGCGGGATAAAGATTGAATGCACGGTGCTGAAATTACTCAGCAACGACCTTCTGCTCTTCGGGGCGGGTGATCTTGGTGCGCATGATGGTCTCGTTGAGACTCAGCTGGCGGTCAAGTTCCTTGGCGGTGTCCGGCTTGGCGGTGAAGTTCACCACGGCGTAGATACCTTCAGACTTCTTCTTGATTTCGTAAGCCAGTCGACGACGGCCCCAGATGTCAACCTTTTCGATGGTTCCACCATCGTTGGTGATGACGTTCAGGAACTTCTGAAGCGACGGCTCAACGGTACGCTCTTCGACCTCGGGGTCGATGATTACCATCAATTCGTAAGGACGCATATGTGAACCCACCTCCTTTGGGCTAAGCGGTTACGGCATTTCCGTAACAGGAGGTTCATTTGCGGTGCCGTGCGCATCCGGTCCCCAAACGGAGGCAGGACGCAGCACAGACTTCAATATCTTAGTGCATTTAGGCCGGTTTCGGCGATTCGTGACCGCTTCAGGCTAGCCCCGGGTCCGCCCCGGGCGGAAACGCTCCAGGTCCCTATGTGGAAAAACAGCCCGGATCCGGGCGCGGCCTGTTTGTTTGACTAGAGTATCGACATATGGACACCAGCCCCCTGCCCGCCAGGGTGAAACGAAGCCGGCTGCGGTTTCTTGCCATGGTTATGACCGGGCTGGCGGCCGCTGCGGCCACCGGACTTTCCGGATATTGGGTGGAGGCGCCGGCCGTCGGCTGGGGCAGCGCCGCGCTGGTCTACGTGGCCTGGATCTGGCTTGTGGTGGGACGCCTCGATCCCGCCGGGACCCGCGCCCACGCGACGTCCGAGGACCCGTCCCGCAGTACCACCGACCTGCTGATCCTGGTGGCCAACGTCGCGAGCCTGGCCGCAGTTGCAGCCGTTGTGGTGGACTCGCACAGATCCGACGGCGGCTCGCGACTGAGCGGCGGCCTCCTGGCCCTGGCGTGCGTCGCGTTGTCGTGGATCCTGGTGCAGACCCTTTTCACCCTGCGCTACGCCGAGCTGTACTACAGTCCCGGGAAGCGCGGCGGATCGGACGCGGGCGGCATCGATTTCAACCAGGACCGGCCTCCGCAGTACACGGACTTCGCCTACCTGGCCACGAGCCTGGGCATGACCTACCAGGTGTCCGACACCAATTTGCAGAACCACCTCATCCGAGCCGAAGCCCTCAAACACAGCCTGCTGTCCTATCTCTTCGGCACCGTCATCCTGGCCGCCACCATCAACCTGGTGATCGGGCTCGCCTAGGACCCGGCTTGTTGCACCGGCGTCCTACGGGGACGTCGTGCGAGTGGTGGAGCCCTTCACCCAAGTGGTGGATTCTCTAGTGCCGGGTAGAACCGGTCGTTATATTTGCCTCAGTTCATCACCACCGGTCCATGCATCTTCCGGCCTAAGCCGCTGGGCGCAGGATCGCGGTGTGTGGGGCATCGCCGGTGAGAAGACTGAAGCTGGGCCATGGCCAACGGCAAAATGCCGGCGGCAATGGATTGGGAACGCAGAAAGCACGGTCTCTTTCTGACAGAGGAAGGCAACCGCATGCTTCAAACCGGCAGTCTCGACTGCAAGCCAGGGCAACAGGTTTTCGTGTATGTCCCCGGGAGCCGCTGGGAGAACGTTCAGGGAACCGACCACCGGCTGGCGGCAGCTCTGGCGAGCCAGGTAGCGGTGCTGTGGGTCGATCCGCCGCTCCCGGTTCACCTGGCGTTCCGGCATGGGATAAACGCACTGCGCGTCCGCAACGAACTGAGCAACGTCGCACCCGGCATCACCCGCTTGCGTTCACTTTCCATCCCCGGCTTCACCCGCGCGGTCCTTGCCACTGTTGCCAAGGGCGTATTGGGGCATGCCATCAGGTCCGCTCTCCGGACCATGAAGGCTACCCCCGTCGCCGTGATGGTCTCATCGCCCACCTCCGGTTTCCCCACCCGGCTGGCGGGCCGGAAGATCCTTTTTGTCACCGATGACTGGGTGGCCGGAGCGCCATTGATGGGCCTGTCCGGTCCGTTGGTGCGCCGTACGCTGCGCCGGAACCTCCGCGAGGCGAACATCGCCGCGGCCGTGTCCCCGCATCTGGCCGAAAACCTGGAGGCGAGCTTCCCTGACCGCCCGGCCTCCGTCGTCGTCCTGCCTAACGGCTGTGATCCCGGGAAGGACGCCCCGCTTCGCGTCGAACGCTCCGACAACGCCGCCCTCGTGGGCCAGCTGAACGAAAGGCTGGATATGGATCTGTTGGAGGCGGTCACGGATGCGGGGGTCCCGTTGCTGGTCATCGGTCCCCGGACCGAACGCGACCCGGAGACCGGCCGGCGCCTCGACCTCTTCCTGGCTTCCGAGAACGTCACCTGGCTCGGTGAGCTTCCGACCACGGAACTGGGGCAGCACCTGGCGGCAGCGGGCGTGGGCCTGACTCCGTACGCCGACACCCCCTTCAACCGGGCGAGCTTCCCCCTAAAGACTTTGGAGTACCTTGCCGCCGGCGTACCGGTTGTCGCCACCGACCTGCCGGCCGTCCGGTGGTTGAACACGGAACTGGTGACCGTCGGCAGCGGCCGTGACGAGTTCGCAAAGCGCGTTCAGCAGGCACTGGCCGGCCCGCACGATCCCCTGGCGGAGGAACAGCGCCGTCACTTTGCGGCACTCCACACCTGGGAGGCAAGGGCCAACCAGCTCCTTGACATGGTGGGCCCGCATGGCCAGGCAGGAGGCATGGCCGCGTAGTGCGGCAATGACGGTTGATTGGAGTGACAAGCGATGAGCGGAACCACAGCAACTCGGGCAACAGAGTCCCGGGAGCGGAGGGAACAAGGCATGCGCGGAATCAGAACAACACGAAAATGGAAAGGCTTCCAGCAGAGGGCGAATGGCAGGCGCCGGGCCATGAAGTCCTTGCTGACCTCAACAGCCCTGCTATCAGCCGTGGGGCTCCTCGTCACGGCATGCACGGCGCCCGATGACCGCTCCCGGATCGAGGCAGCACCCGTCGTAGCCGTTCAAGACCTGCCCAAGATCCCGTGGGAAGGCGGCCCTGACTACTGGAAGAAGTTCAGCAAGGCCGACGGCGCCGGGTGGGATGATCCGGGCTTCTTTCCGATAGCCATTTGGTACAACGGGATCAGCAGCGACGCCGAAGTCCAGTACGACAAGGATCACGGCATCAACACCTACATGGGGATGTCAGACACCACTCCCTACTCAATATTTGAGGCCAACGGCGTCTATTGGATCGGCGGAAAACTGAACGCGACGTTCACGGAGCAGAGCCGCAACTGGGTTGGCTCTTTCCTGGACGACGAGGTGGACGGGCGGTTTACTCCGGAAGCCGGGAGGCAGCACCTGAAGGCGCTGGCTGACGGCTCACCCCAAGGGTTCTTCAAGTACGCGAATTTCACCCAAATGGTAATCAGCCATTACATGGCCGCCCCGGACGCCCAGCAATTCGTGAACAATTACACCGACGCCGTCTCGCTCGACATGTACTGGTACACGATTCCTTACTGCGGCCTGCGCCCATACACCAACGCCCACATTGTGCCTGTAACCGAGCAAAACTGCCGCACTGCCTCCAGCTACGGAAAAACAATGAACGCCCTCCGGATCCAGGATGCCGCGGATGGAAAGCTTCAGCCGTTGTGGCAGTTCGTGGAAAACCTCAACGGCGGCCCCGGGGAAGGCCCGTTTGTGGCAAACATTTCGGCGGGCCAGCTGCAAGGAGCCGTCATGAATTCGATTATCAATGAGGCACGAGGGATCGTGTACTTCAATCAAAGCCTGAGCGGCCCCTGTGGCGGCGGAAGCGTGCTCCGGCTCTCCCAGGTCATGACCGGCTTCTGCGGAGCCGAACAGATGGAGGCCGTCAAAACCGTGAATTCCCGAATCAGGGAACTCGCGCCGGTGATAAATACGCAATCCTATGACTTTTCACTGGGAAATCAATTGGACACGATGCTGAAAATTCGCGATGGATACGCGTATATTTTTTCCATGGTGGACGGGAGTTCCACGCCGGGTAATCGGAATTTCAAGCTACCCGACGGCATCAAAACGAACCAGGCAGAAGTCCTATTCGAAAACCGCACTGTCCCCGTTGACGCTGCGGGGTCTTTTTCTGACACATTCGAATCGGAATACACCTACCACATTTACAAGGTGAAGCTGTGAGCGCGCCCGCCGACCACGTTCTGCTTACCAGGTTCAATCTGCCATCGAGGGGCGCCGAGAGCAGGATAAGGGCCAAGGATGGATGGCTGAAGACCCGCCTGGGGCTCTTCGAAAGCTACTGCCTGCCCTCAGTCCGGTGCCAGTCGAACCAGAACTTCCATTGGATTATCTACTTCGACCCGCAAAGTCCCGCGTGGCTCAGGGAACGCATTGCAGAGCTCAACCAGGACGCGCTCTTCACGCCCATCTTTCGCGCCGAAGTGAGCAGCGCGGAGCTACTGCAAGACCTGCATGCCGTCACCGGGGCCAGGCACAACGAACTCCTCACCACAAACCTGGACAACGATGACGGACTGGCCAGCGACTTCGTGGAGCGCCTCCAGGCGGCCGGCCATAGTGGTACCCGCACCGCGATCTACCTCGTCAATGGCCTCATTCGCTGCGGCAGCGGACTTTATCTGAGAACAGACCGGGCGAACGCCTTTTGCTCAGTCAGGGAAGACTGGGCGGCGGCCCGCACCTGCTGGTCGGACTGGCACAATCTCCTCGGACGCTCCATGAGCGTCAAGGAACTGGCCGGAGACCCGGCCTGGCTCCAATTGGTCCACGATTCGAACGTCAGCAACAGAATCCGCGGCAGGCGGGTT
This sequence comes from Arthrobacter sp. FB24, assembly GCF_000196235.1. NCBI lineage: Bacteria > Bacillati > Actinomycetota > Actinomycetes > Micrococcales > Micrococcaceae > Arthrobacter > Arthrobacter sp. FB24. Next base: position 4,641,827 of record NC_008541.1, read on the forward strand.
TCTCCGGAACCGTACCGCGTTGCCTTCGGCGGGTTGCTGGACGGCGTGCCCGATCTCAGCGCCATCGAGGAGTTCAAGGATCTGGCGGTGGGCAGGCCGCGGCGATTCGTCAAGGAATCCGGCCGTTTGCTGGTGAAAAAGATCGCCTTGAATGTCCTGGGCAAAGAGGGACTGGACCAACTCAAGTCGGGCTGGGCGCTTCGCCCGGTGCATCGAAGATAAGGGGAAGCTGCGATGAGAGGCTGCGAGGCGCTCCAAGAACTGTTGAGGCGGGGGATATCCTGTGTTCTTACGTGACCTGTACGCCAGCGCAAGGCGTCGCTGGTACTTTGTGCTCGCCGGGCTGCTGATCACGGCGGGAATGTCCTTCTGGGTGTTCCGTGTGGCGCCCGTGACTTATGAAGCGACCGCAAATGTGGCCCTTATACCCCCGCCAACAGCCGTCATATCGGGAGACAACCCGTTCTTGTACATGGGTGGCCTTGACCAAGCCATGGGGGTGCTCACGGTCAAACTGAATTCGGACTCCGTGCGCGGTCCCATTGAGGAAGCCTATCCGGGCGCGGAGTATTCCACCGAGCGTGACGCCACAACCAGCGGTCCTATCGTGCGGGTGAAGGTCGCGGGAGACTCCTCCGAAACAACCTTGGAGGCCCTGAACCGCGTGCTGGACGCCATGCCCGTGACCATGACGTCGCTCCAGGACGAACTGTCCCTGCCGCAGGCATCCCGCATCTCCTTGCTGACCCTCGGTGTGGACAAAGACACGACACTCGTGGGCGAGGCCCGGACCCGGTCCCTGCTGGTGGTTGCGGCGCTCGGTCTGGCGGGCACGCTGCTGCTGACGGGGCTGGCAGACAAGAGGCTGATCAAGCGGCGCGGCAGGAAGCATAGTGGGGCTGCCACCTCGCCCGCCGATGACTTTCCCGTTGAGGAGACGGGACTGTCACGGCGGAACCGTGCGGACCGCATGCCTTTGCCTTCCGGATCATATGCCGGCACCACTCCGTCGGCCGAGCCTTTACCTGAACCGTACGTGCCCGTTGCCGATCTGCGACGGTAATGCATGTTTACCAACAGCGGCCCCCGGCAGCAGGTAGTTCTTCCAGGCCTGGAGCGAAGACCTCCCGGGCCGGATGCGGCGACCGTCCTGGCGGTCTACCTGTTGCTCCTTCTGGCCATCCCGTCCAACAGGAGCGTAGCGGCACTCGGCGGCGCGGGCGCTCCGGCGGCCCTCTTCGCGCTCGTCGCGTTGCTGTGGTGGTGCTGGTACCACGTTCAACGCCCGACGCCGTCGCTCGCCCGGGACTCCCAACCAATCCGGATGGCCTTACTGGTCTTTGTGGCGGCAGCGCTGGCCAGCTACGCTGCCGGCGCGGCGCGGGCACTCCCGCCGGCTGAGGTCAACGCACTGAATCTGGGACTGCTCCGGGTGGCAGCCTGCGCCGGAATACTCCTGCTGGCGACGGACGGAATCCCCAACCGGGAACGGCTGATTAAGCTGCTGCGCTGGCTCTGCCTTCTGGGGGGAATGTTTGCAGCCCTCGGCCTGCTTCAGTTTTTCACCGGTCAGTCATTTGTCGAAAAACTCAGCATTCCGGGCCTGGCCGTTTCTGACTTCGGCGCCCTCCAGGACCGCGGCGGCTTCAACAGGTCCATCGCCACGGCCCGCAACCCGCTGGAGTACGCCTTCGTACTTGCCATGGTCCTTCCCCTCGCTTTGACGTTGGCCCTGTACGACACGGGCTCCCGTCTTCTGTTGCGCTGGTTCCCCGTCGGAACCATCACCGTGGCTGCGCTTTTGTCCGTATCCAGGTCTGCGATCATCGGCGTTCTCGTGGCCGTGGTGATTCTCCTGCCTTCGTGGAGTCCGGCTGTGCGGCGGCGGGCAGGACTGGCGGCGGTGGCGCTGGTAGGCGTTGTCTGGGTGATGGTGCCGGGCATGGTGGGCACCATCAAGGGCCTGTTTGGCGGCCAGGATCCGAGTCTGAAATCTCGGACTGACAGCTACGATGTTGTCTCCAGCTTCGTGGAAATGAATCCGCTCCTGGGACGCGGCTTTGGGACGTTCCTGCCGGATTACCGCATTCTCGACAACCAGTACCTGGTCACACTCATCGACATGGGCATCCTTGGGCTGATCGCCCTGTGCGCCGTTCCCGCAGTAGGGTTCGTCGTCGTCATCAGGGCACGCCGACACTACGCAGAGCCGCTGCTGGCCAACCTCGGCCCGGCTCTGGCAGCTTCCCTGGCGGCCGGCGCCGTGCTCACCGGGTTCTTCGATGCATTGTCCTTCCCCCAGGCCGCCGGGATGCTGTTTTTCGTGGCCGGACTGTGCGGGGCCTACTGGCGGATGAAGGATTCGCAGGGAACGGAGCGCTATGCCTAGCCCCGGACCCCAACACCGGCTGCGCATGCACGCCGTCCTTCGGCGCTGGTATGTGGTCCTGGCCGTGATGGCTCTGATGGTTCCGGCCGTTTTGCAGGCAGCCGGGGCCACCGGCGTCTACTGGAGCAAGGTCGACGTGGTGTTCTACCCTCCCAGCGGCGCGGCAGCGGGAAATCCCCTGCGGGCCGATTCGCAGGCCACCATCCACTATGCCGCGATGGTGGAGCGACTGGTGAACGGAGAGCGCGGCGACGCCGAACCCGGGACTACCAGTGCCGATCTGTACGGCACCGGCCTACGGAACGGTTACTCCGTCTACGTTCCCAGTTCCGGCGGCCAGTGGCAGAACTCATTCGACCGCTCGGCCATCACCGTGGAAGTGGTGGCAGAGACAAGGGACGAGGTGAGCAGGGTGCTCACGGGGATCGTGGACAGGATTGAAACAACGGCAGCGGAACGGCAGGAAGCCATGGGAGTGATTCCGCGGTCCTTCATCACCACGAGCCTTTCGCCCGGCACTCCGGAAATCAGCTACCAGGCGGCCAAACCCGTTTACGCCGCCAGTGCGCTGGCTGTACTCGCCGTTGGGTTGTCCATAGCCGCGGCAGGTTTTGTGGACCGGCTGACGCTGCGTGCCGCAGGCCGGCGCGCCCAACTCCGCCCCCGTGCCCCCACCGCCAGGGACCGCACCGAAGTCCGCTCCTGAATCCTGCGCCCCCGCTAAGCCGCCGTCCGGAAGAACAATTCCGTCACACGGGCCAGCCGGAACGGGTCTTCCACGCCGCAGAGTTCACGGGCGGAGTGCATGGACAGCAACGGCACGCCCACGTCCACGGTCCTGATGCCCAGCCGCGTCGCCGTCAGCGGTCCGATGGTGGACCCGCACGGCATCACGTTGTTCGAGACGAACTCCTGGTACGGGACCCCCGCGTCGGCGCACAGCCGCGCCCAGAAGGCGGCACCCGGGCCGTCGGTCGCGTAGCGCTGGTTGGCGTTGATCTTAAGCAACGGGCCGCCGTTGAGCACCGGCCGGTTGACCGGGTCATGGCGCTCCGCGTAGTTCGGGTGCACCGCGTGGCCGGCATCGGCCGACACGCAGAACGACGCCGCCAGGGCCTGCCGGCGCTGGCTGACCGACGCTCCGAGGCCGTCCGAGATACGCACCAAAACGTCCTCGAGGAGCGGTCCGCAGGCCCCCGACCGCGAATTGGAGCCGATCTCCTCGTGATCGAACGCCGCCAGCACCGCGATGGGCCCCCCGTCCGGATGGTTCCCGGCTTCGGCGTGGGCGATGAGCGCGGCCAGTCCCGCATGGGTGGCGGACAGGTTGTCCAGCCGTCCGGAGGCAAAGAACTCACCCCTGGCCCCGAAAACCGCGGCCGGCTGCGTGTCCGCCACGACTACGTCGTACCCGCCGATCTGTGCGGGATCCACCGGCGCCAAGCCGGGCGCCGCTGCAGTGGCCCGTTCCGCCAGCAGCGCGAGGAGGTCCTCAGCTCCCGGATCGCCGAGCCCAAAGACGGGATTCATGTGCTGCTGCTTGTCCAGCGCCAGGCCCTCATTGACCGCGCGGTCCAGGTGGATGGCGAGCTGCGGGAACCTCAGCAGCGGCCCCGTGGCGGTCAGGCACTGCTTACCGTCCAGCATCACCAGCCGGCCGGCCAGCTGCAGTTCCCGGTCCAGCCAGGAATTGAGCAGGGGGCCGCCGTAGACTTCCACACCGGCCTGCAGCCAGCCGAATTTTCCCGTGGTGGGCTTGGGCTTGAGTTTGAACGACGGCGAATCGGTGTGGGCCCCGAGGATGTTGAAGCCGGTGGTCGGGCCGGCATTCTTCGGCGTCAACCATGCGATCAGGGCGCCGTCGCGGACCACATAGAACCGCCCTGCCGCGCCGCCATCCGTGCCACCGCCGGCCGGCCACGCCGCCAGTTCGTCCAGGCCGGTGAAGCCCGCCCGGTCCAGCCGGCTCGCGGCTTCCTGTACTGCGTGAAAGCTCGACGGCGAGGCGCTGACGTACGCGCCGAGGTCCTGGATGTGGTGTGCGGCAGTGGCGTGGGAAGGCATGGCTCCGAGTCTAGCCGTGACCCGGCGGCCCGCGCCTGAGGCCCTGTCCTACACCGTGACGTTGAGTCCTGCCGAGAAGCCGCCGGCCACTGAACCGGACATGGTGGCCAGCTGGTGGATGCCGCCGTCGTCGCCAAACACGTTGTCCGAGGTGAGCGTGGTGTTCGGAAAATTCCGGGCGCTGGACTCATAGCCTGCCGTGGCGTAGACCTCGTTGCAGGCGGCTTCCGTCATGGCGATCTGGGAGACCGCCAGCACCTGGCCGGCCGCTGTGGTGTTGCTCATGGATTCGAAGACTTCGAAGTGGATGTGCGGCCAACGTCCGTTGTATGCCCCGGGGTAGATGGTGGTGAAAGACACCTGCCCGTTGGCATCCGCTTCCTGGACACCGCGGAGGAAGTTCTCATTTTCAAGTCCGGCGTCGTACATCGAGTATTTGCCGTCCCGGTCGCAGTGCCAGGCGTAGACGGCGGCGCCGGCAAGGGGTTTGCAGCCGCTGGCGTTGTCCAGGAGAGTCAGGGTGACCGTCAGCGGGATGCCTTCCGCCTTGGTGGTGGAGGTTCCGAAGCTGGCGGTGATGTCCTGCCGGACCACGCCGGACGCCTCCAGGACGTTGGGCCCGTTGGAACCGTCCCCGGGATAAGGCCCAGCTGTTTCCTGCGGAATTTCCACGCCGCATTCGGCGATGGCCCGGGTTAGCGTGGGTGATGTGGATGGTGTGGCGGACCCTGTCACTGACGAAGCCGGGGTGTTGGTTGCGGAACTGCTGGCGGCCGCCGTCGTGCTCGCGGTTCCGGAAGCGGACCCGCCGGGAGTGCAGGCCGCCAGCGCCGCGGCGGCTGTGCCGGCGCCGAAAAAAAGGCCCAGGGAACGCCGGCTCATCAGGGTGGAGAGGTCGAATTCCAGGCCGCGGTCATGGTCGGGATGGGGCTCGCGGGGAAGTTGCGTTGAGGTTGTCATGGACACATCAAACGCCGACGGGCTATGCCGCGCATAGGCCTTTCCTGTGAGCCCGCTGTGCGACTGCCGAAGGTGCGGGGGTTTTCATGGTGCGGGCCTTCACCGGCTCGAGGACGCTTGGGCAGAGGTTGCTGATCAGGCCCGTGCCGGCGCATTCCCGCATTGCCTCGATGCCGGCAGCGGCCGACCTGGTATCCGGAAACGGCCGGGATACGGCCAGCACCGTACCGTCGGGGGCGATCATCCTAAAACGCACCTCGGCTGCATCGTCCGCGAAAAGTTCAAATTGTCCCGCCATGGTTTCCTTCCAAAGGTGGTCGTGGGGATTCCCATCCATGGTGTCCCGCATCCCTTCAACCGGTAAGGGGCGAAAGTCCTCTGCTTGGATAAATTCCGGACATGGGCGCGGGCTCCCCCGGTCACCGGGTTCAGTCCCGCACCATCCGGGGACTTTGGGCCCTGTTGCCCGGTCCGGGGATGGGTATCTACTGGGGTTTGGGTCCGGGCCGCCAACGGATGTCGGTTTGCCTTTGCCAGGAGAACAATCAGGAGAGAGCTATGTCCGGTGCGTTGAAATGGTCCCCGTTCGAATCGGCCCGGTGGCCATCTGCCCAGGAAGGAACGGGCAGGACACCGTCCTCCTTCGTCGGTGCAATGGCGCGTCCCTTCGAACACGCGCACGCGCCAAGCCCCGTGAGCGTCGAGGAAGTCAGTGTCGACGAGTACGTCGACGGGGAGACCCTCGTGGTCCGGGCACAGATGCCTGGCGCGGATCCGGACAAGGACATTGAGGTTTCCGTGGCCGGCGGAGTGCTGCACATCCAGGCCGGGCGCGATGGGGCCGGCGGCCACTCCGAAGGGGACCGCTTTCCTTCCGGACTGAGGTACCGCCGTTTCACCCGCAACCTGCCGTTGCCGGAGGGGGTGACGGACCAGGACATCAAAGTGTCCTTCCGGAACGGCGTCCTGGAAGTCAGGACCCCTCTTCCCACGGCACCTGGAACCGATGCCGCCGAGAAACGGCTTCCCATTAGCCGCGATTAGCCGCAGCTCCGCCATCGAACAACAGCCCGACCGGGAAAGAGGCAATACAACACATGGAACTGAAATCACAGTGGCACCGGCTTGATCCCGCGACCCGCCGGTGGCTCATGGACAATCCCGGGTGTGTTGTGCTGCCCAGGACGATTTCGACCATCGTCGCCCGGGTTGCGGATGAGCCCGTGGTCCTCGACCAGCACGGTGCCATCCAGCTCACGGCGGCAGACGTCAGCTTCATTCGCTCCCGCGTTCACGGATCATCCGCTGCAGCCGGGGATCATCGGTTCTTCGACGCGGTGCAGCCGGATCCAAACGGAAAGGAGTCCGGCCACCCTGACTGAAGGTGGCCGGACTCCGTTTCCGGGCGGACTGTGCCCGCTCCTGCTGCTGCGCTAAGCCCTTTCCCGGGCTAGCGCCTTTGAATTACGACGCCGGGCCGGCACTCACTCCGGCCTCTTCCGGCGCGGCTTCTTCCGTAACGGTGCCAGTGGCGCCCAGACCCTTGCGGTAGCGCCAGACACCCACGCCCACCACCACAGCGGCCAGGCCCAGTGAAAGCAGCAGCGACTCCCGTGTGGATTCCAGGATCACCATGCCGATCAGCAGCGCGACGATACTGGCAATGGCCACCCAGGTCAGGTACGGGAACAGCCACATCTTCAGGGCAAGGTCCTTGGCGGCGGCACCCATGCGCTGGCGCAGGACGAGCTGCGAGGAGGCGATAACCAGCCAGACGAACAGCGCAATCGCACCCGAGGTGTTCACGAGGAACAGGAACACGGTGTCCGGGGCGATGTAGTTCAGGCCCACAGTGATGAACCCGACCACGGTTGAGGCCAGCACGGCGGAGGCAGGTACGCCGCGGCCGGAGATCCTTGTCCAGGCGCGGGGTGCGTCCCCGCGGCGGGCGAGGGAGAACAGCATGCGGCTAGCGGTGTAGAGGCCGGAGTTCAGGCAGGACAGCACCGAAGTCAGCACCACAATGTCCATGATGGTGCCGGCGCCGGGGATGCCGAACAGTTCAATCACTGCGACATACGGGCTCTTGGCCACGGATGCGGAGTTCCACGGCAGCAGGGTGACCACGATGGCAATTGAGCCGATGTAGAACACCAGGATGCGCCAGACAGTGGACTTCACGGCCTTCTTGACGGCGTCCACCGGGTTCTCTGATTCGCCGGCGGCAATGGTGGCGATTTCGGCGCCGAAGAAGGAGAAGACAACCACCAGGATGCCGGCGAGGACTGCTCCGGGGCCGTTGGGCAGGAATCCGCCGTTGTTGACCAGGTTGTCCAGTCCGGGTGCCGGAACTCCGGGAATCAGGCCCAGGATGGCGGCCACGCCGAAGAGCAGGAACAGCACAATTGCGGCGACTTTGATGGAGGCGAACCAGAACTCGAATTCTCCGTACGATTTCACCGAGCCCAGGTTGGTGAGCGTCAGGAGGACCATGAGGACCAGGGCCCACACCCACTGGTCGATGCCCGGAACCCAGCGGTGCATGATGGCCGCACCGGCGGTGGCTTCGATCCCCAGGACGATGATCCAGAACCATGCGTAGAGCCAGCCGATGCTGAATCCGGCCCACCGGCCCAGCGCCTTGTCCGCGTATGTGGAGAACGATCCGGTCTCGGGGTTGGCTGCAGCCATTTCACCGAGCATCCGCATCACCAGGATCACCACAATTCCTGCGGCCATGTAGGCGAGCAGGATGCCGGGACCGGCCTGCTGGATGGCAGCACCGGAACCCACAAAGAGCCCGGCCCCGATCACGCCGGCGATGGCGATCATGGAAAGGTGCCGTGGTTTCAGGGACTTGGAAAGCTGTTGGTCAGCGTGCATGGAAGCGCCGTCCTTCGTTGAGGGTGTGGGCCCCGGGCTACACGGATCACCGTGTTGCAGGCCACATTTCTTTTTCACCCTAGACCGGAAGCCATCGCCCGGATCATGTGCAGTCGAACATTTTGACGTACCCACAAAGGGAGCTTCACACAATGAAGCACATCAATACGCAACAGGAGTGACCTTTAGAACAACTCTGAAATGTGCCCGAAATCTACCTAAGAGTAGCTAATAGTCCGGATTGCTGGGTACCACCAGCCCGGTCTCATACGCATAGACCACCGCCTGCACCCTGTCCCGGAGATGCAGTTTGGCGAGGATCCGGCGCACGTGCGTTTTCACCGTCGCCTCGGAAAGGAAGAACCTGTGGGCGATCTCGGCGTTGGACAGTCCCTCTGCCATGGCTTCCAGCATCTCCATTTCACGGGGCGTCAGGGCCTCCAGCAGGGGGTCCCTCTGCTGCTCTTCTCCGAGCGAATGCCGACCCCGGCCGGCTGCAGGGGCGGAGGTACCTGCCCGTTGTCCGTTGACTGCGGGCGGGTTGCCCTCCCGGACGTACGCTTCCAGCAGGCGGCGCGTGACGCGGGGCGCCACCACGGCGTCGCCGCTCGCCACCACACGCACGGCACTCACCAATTCGGACGGTGCCACATCCTTGAGCAGAAACGCCGAAGCGCCCGCCTGCAGCCCGGCGAAGGCGTATTCGTCGAGATCGAAGGTGGTCAGGATGATCACCTTCGCGTGGGAGCCGGACGAGGTCACTGCCCGGGTTGCCTCGATTCCGTCCAGGACCGGCATCCGGACATCCATCAGCACCACGTCGGGGTCCACTTCCCTGACCTGCCGGATCGCTTCGGCGCCGTCGGATGCTTCCCCCACGATCCGAAGGTCGTCCTCGCCCTCAAGGATCAGGCGGAAGCCCATTCTCAGCAGCGGCTGGTCATCAACCAGCAGGACTTTGATCGGTGTATTGCCATTCATGTTTTTCCTTGGTCCCCATTCCAATTCAGAACTGCCCGGACGCGCCATCCTCCGCCGGCAGGGCGTCCGGCTTCCACCGTACCGCCGTAAATGCCGGCCCGCTCACGCATGCCGGTCAGGCCCTGGCCGGAACCAAGCGCCCTGGCGCCGCCCGCCGCTGCGCCAGGTCCGCCCGGGCCCGCCGCCCCGTACCCCACCGTGCCTCTGCCGTCGTCGAGCACTTCAATGATGACCGTCCCGCCCACCCGGACCATGCCCACCTCCACCCGGCTCAGCGCCCGGCCGTAGCGGAGGACGTTGGTGAGCGATTCCTGCACGATCCGGTAGACGGTCAGTTGGAAGGCCGCGTCCTCGGGAAGGGCCGGCCCGGTATGCGAATAGTGCAGCGGCAGCCCCGCCGTGCGGAAGCCCTCGAGAAGTTTGGCCAGGCTGTTGCCGGCGCTCAGGGGTTGCCTGGGCGCCTGGCCCGCCGGCGACTCGTCGCGCAGGACGCCCAGCACCCGGCGCATGTCTCCCAGGGCCGTGCGTCCGGTCCGGGAAATCTCCGCCAGGACCTCAGCGGCGCGCTCCGGGCTCTTCCTGACCACCACTGCGGCGCCGTCGGACAGGGTGAGCATCACCGTCAGGGAGTGGGCCACGACGTCGTGCATCTCCCTGGCGATCCGGTTGCGTTCGGTGACTGAACCGAGTGCCGCGGTCCGGGCCGCCCAGGCCGCGATTTCCGCTTCGTGTTCCCGCCGCTGCCGGATGGAGATGCCGATGCCGGTGGCGATGACGTTGGACAGCGTGATGGTGATGCCGGCAACGATGCCAAAGACCAGCTGCGAATTCTCCGGCGCTGCGGGGCCGCCGTTGGGAAGGGCGCGCTCCAGGGGTCCCACGAGGGTAAGGAAGTACAACAGGGAAAGCGGGGCATTTGCCAGCGCCAGCGCCGTGATGGAGAACCGTCGGGACCGCTGGACGGCCAACGCATACAGCGCAAACCACAGCCCCGCGGAAACGTTGGAGCCCCAGGGGTGCAGGACGGTGATGCCCACCTCCAGCACGGCGATGACGGCAACAACGGCCACCGGATGGGATCGGCGGAAAAGGAGGGCCGCTGCGACTGCGGCGAGCAGCGCGGTGGCCGCCCAGCCGCCGTCGAGCACGGCGTCCACGGCGGTGGGCGTGACCAGCAACAGGTAGCAGAGCACCACCACCGCATCCATGACCCTGGGCCGCCGGTACAGGTACCGGCGGAGTCGGCCGCGGCGGCGGTCTGCGAGTTCGGCAAAGGACGCATCAACCTGGGTGGGGGTTGATGCGTCCTTTGCCGGCGGTTCTTCGTTCATGTGATGAGCCTAGACGGCGGCCCGGCCGCCCTTTCCGCTCAAACGTCCCGCTTCTTGAGCAGAACCATGGCCAGGGCTGCCGGGATGACCACCCACGCGCCCAGCACCAGGGCCGCCTGCCAGACCTCGAGGGTTCCGTCCATGTGTTCCACTGCAGTCAGGGGCGTCACTGTGTTGCCGGGAAGGTACTTTCGGGCTTCCTCGAAGAAGTCGCCGGGAATGAGCTGGAAGGCGATGGGAGCCACGAAGAACAGGCCCACCAGGCTCATGATGCCCCCCGCGGAATTACGGATGATGCTGCCCAGCGACATGCCGATGGAGGCCACCGCCGCCACGTAGAGGCTGTTGACGAGCAGGAGCTTGACCGACTGGGAGCTGGCAAGGTCCAGGCTCAGGCCGTAGTTGTCCAGGATCGGGACGGACACCAGGCCCGCCAGCAGTGTCGAGACCCCTGTCAGGACGAAGGACACCACTACCACCACAAGGAATTTCGCCACGAAGGCGGGCGTCCGCTTCGGCACGGCTGCGAACGTGGAACGCGCCATTCCCGTGGTGAACTCGGAGCTCATCAGCAGCACGCCGAGGGATCCGAGGATCAGCTGGGCAAATGCAATGCCCGACGTCGGGGCACTCACCGCGATGTCCCCGCCCTGGGCCGCCATCTGGGCCGCGGCTTCCGGGTCCGATGCCATCTGCTCGCGGAACTGGCCGGTGGACCACGCCGCCAGGGCACCGAAGCCCACCATCACCAGCATTGTGGAGCCAAGCAGGATCAGCGTGGACAACAGGGTGCGGAACTTGATGAATTCCGAGTTCAGCACCCGCAGGAAACTGGGGCCGGGGCCCGGGGATGCCGAATTGCCGGCCGGGCGGGCGGGCTGCCCGGCGGGACCGCCGGCCTGGGGTCCTGCTCCGCCCTCCGCCCTGCGGCCGGAGGGGTTTGGTTCCAAAGTCGTAGAGCCCATGGCTTACTTCCCTCCGGTCTGCATGGGAGCCGTGGCACCCGTGGTGATGAGCGAGTGGTATTCGACCTCATCCTTGGTCAGCTCCATATAGGCCTCTTCGAGGCTTGCCTGGAGCGGGGTGAGTTCGTAGATCATGACGTGGTTGTCGAGGGCTGCGCGGGCGATCTGGCGCGGATCCAGGCCCTTGACCTCCAGCAGTTCGTGGTCCTGTGCCTCTACCGAAACCCCGGTTCCGGCAAGGAGGTGCATCAGCTGGTCCGGCTCATCGGTGCGGACGCGGGTGCGGCTCGCACCCTTCCCCGTGATGATGTCCTTGATGGGGGCGTCCGCGATGATCTTTCCGCGGCCGATCACGATCAGGTGGTCCGCCGTCACGGCCATTTCGCTCATGAGGTGGCTGGACAGGAAGACCGTCCGTCCTTCCGAGGCCAGGTATTTCACCAGGTTACGGACCCACACCACGCCTTCGGGGTCCAGCCCGTTGACCGGCTCATCCAGGATGATGGTCTGCGGATCCCCCAGCAATGCGGCGGCAATGCCCAGCCGCTGTCCCATGCCCAGCGAGAATCCTTTGACTTTCTTTTTGGCGACATCGGCCAGGCCGGTCATTTCGATGACCTCGTTGACGCGCTTTTTGGGAATGCTGTGCGTCGCGGCCATGGCCAGCAGGTGGTTGTAGGCCGAACGGCCGGTGTGAACGGCCTTGGCGTCCAGCAGGGCTCCCACTTCACGGAGGGGAGCCGCGTGCTTGGTGAACGGGACCCCGTTGACGGTGACCGAGCCCGACGTCGGCGAGTCCAGTCCCATGATCATTCTCATCGTGGTGGATTTGCCGGCTCCGTTGGGGCCCAGGAAGCCGGTCACCCGGCCCGCCTGGACCGTGAAATCCACTCCGCCCACGGCGGTTTTCTCGCCGTAGACCTTGGACAGGCCTCTTGCTTCAATCATGGAAGCGTTCCTTTGCGTAGCTGTGGATGCGGTGACGGCTCTGCTCGTCGCAGCTCCGTTCGTACCCTCCACGCTACAGACGCAGGGTTCCCTTTTCGCCGGTCTCAGGGATGATTCAGGGTGGAATCAGGGTAGTCCCAAGGGATGACCACCAGGCGGCCTACGCCGGTGTCGGGGAGTAGTAGGTCAGCGCTCCGGGGAGCACCGAAAACTCAACGCGGCGCACGCCCGGCATGGCTTCCCCGTCCACGGCCAGCGCCATGGGCGACCCCGCTGCTTCCACCGTCACCTTCGTGGACTCACTCAAGTGCGTGATCTTGGACGTGGCCACCGTGCCCGTCAGGACGGACCACAGGAGCCGGATCCGTGCGAACGACTCATCGGCAGTGATCATCCGCAGGTCCAGGACGCCGTCGTCCATCACCGGCCGCACCAGCGGTGCATGGTCGCGGGGGTAGTAGCGGCCCCGGCCGACGTAAAGAATCCATAGCTTGTGGCGGACGCCGTTCACAATCATGGTGGTCGGCGTGCCGGCCGCGAACGTCCGGAACATTGCGGCCACTCCGGCCAGCGGTTTGCCGAGGGCCGGCCGGAGCTGTTCCCGCCGGCGTACCAGGTTGGGGTAGAGGCCAATGCTCGCCGTGTTGAGCATGGTCCGTTCCAGCCTTTCGGGGCTTCCGGCGAGCCCCCGTTCCACCCGGACGTGCCCCACATCCGCCCGGGCAGCCGCACCGGCCGAAGCCGCCTCCACGGCGTCCTCGAGGGTGGAGGTTCCGGCGTCGCGGGCAAAGTGGTTGAGCGTCCCGCCGGGGAGCACCAGCAAGGGCAGGGAAAGTTCGACCGCGACTGCAGCCGCGGTGCCAACCGTTCCGTCACCGCCCCAGACGCCGAGCGCCTTTACTCCGGGCCGGTCGGCCACCGCCCTGATCTCTGCGGCGACGTCCCCGTCCTCGTCAATCTCATGTATATGCGCTGATGGGAATACATCCTGCAATGCCTTTATGGTTTCCGGCGCATATGAACCGCCCAGCGTGTTGACCGCGATGCTAAGGCCTTCGCCGCCGGGCAATGTGGCCGCGTGGGCGGGGGTGCGGGCGGTTTCCGGGAAGGGCGGCCGCACGGGCCACCACTTACGGGTGATCATGGCCGCTCCGGCTCCCAGTGCCGACCCGAACAGTACATCCGAAGGCCAGTGGGCGCCGGTGTGGACCCGGGAATATGCAACGCCGGCGGCCAGGGGTGCCAGCGCTACGCCAATGGCCGGCTGCACCAGCCCCACCCCCACGGCAAAAGCCGCGGCGGACGCGGAATGGCCTGATGGCATCGAAGAGCTGGTGGGTTGAGGGTTGACGAACCGGAACACGGGAAGATGCTCAGGCAGTGGCCGGGCCCGGGGAAGGAGCGTTTTGAACACCACGTTGGTGACGGCCGATGCCACGCCCTGGGCAATCAGCCCGTGCAAGGCCGCACGGCGGGGCCTGCCGGGTATGAGGGCCAGCCCTCCGGCCACCGCAACCCACAACTTTCCATGGTTCGCGGCCGCCGAGAGCCGGCGGAACAGGACATCATGGTTTCCGCCCGGCAGGTTGGACACGGCTTTGAGTAATGTCCGGTCCAGTCCGGCCACCAGGCCCGGGCCTTTCCTCAGCATCCTTCGCATTTCCCCACCCTACCGCCGACACGGCGGTTGCCGGGGTTTGGCTGCGGCTGGCGCGTATGGCCGGTACTACTCGTTGCGGATTGGCGCACCGGGCAAGGGCTTGGCCGCTCCGGCCAGGAGGAGCGCCACCAGGATGGGCACCATGATGGCGAGCAGGGCGAGGTGGATGCCGGTGAGGTCACCGAGGTAGCCGAGGAGCGGCGGCCCCGCCAGGAAGGAGATATAGCCCAGTGTGGAAACCACCGACACCCGGGCGGCAGCTTTCTTCGGATCGTCGGCTGCGGCGGACATGCCCATCGGGAAGGCCAGTGCCGCGCCGACTCCCCACAGCGCGGCCCCGGCCGTGGCCAGCCACACGTTGCCCGCCAGCACAAAGAGGCCAAGACCCGCGGCGGCCGCGGCCATGCTGGCGCGCAGCACGGCGACACGGCCGTACTTGTCGATCACGAACCCGCCGCAGAACCGCATGGCCGTCATGGCCAGGACGAAAACCGCAAACATCAGCGCGCCGGTGGATTCGCTGGTACCCAGACCGTCCACGGAGGCTTTGGCGATCCAGTCGTTTCCCGCACCTTCGGTCAGGGTGGCACCGAGGACCACAATGCCGATCAGCAGCGTGCGGCTGTCCCGCCATGCGGATGCATCCTTGGGTGCGGCTGATTCGCCGCTGGCGGGGACCTCGGCGGCAATGTGCGGCAGGAAGTAGCGCGGCGCCACCATGGTCAGGACTGCTACGACGGCGGCAATGACCAGCAGGTGGGCAGGCAGTCCCACTCCAAGACCGGAGAGGCCAGCGCCGATCAGGGCGCCCACGAAAGCGCCACCGCTGAAAGCCGCGTGGAACTGAGGCATGATGGTGCGCTTGAGCCGGTGCTCGACGTCGGCCCCTTCGATGTTCTGCGAAACGTCCCACAAGCCGATGCCAATGCCAAAGAAGAACAACGCCACCGCGGTCCCGGGCACCGATTCGGCCGTCAGCGAGAGGGCGATGCCCACGCCTGCCACCGCTGCCAGGAGTCCGCTGGCACGGACCGTGTTGGCGGTTCCGATCCGTCCCACCACCCATCCCGCGGTAGGAAGGGCGATCAGTGAACCCACCGCGGTGCAAAGGAGCAACGTACCCATTTGTCCCGAGGTGACATGCAGGATTTCGGTGACGGCCGGTATGCGGGCGGCCCAGCTGGCAAACACAAGTCCGTTGATCCCGAAGATCAGGAACGTGGCGGCTGCCGCAGCGTTCAGCTTCTGTGTGGAGACGGCGATGCTCATACATTCACTACTTTCACTGAGAGTTTTCCAAGTTGCGTGAGTTCCTGCGGGCTGAATGACCTGTCCGTGACAATGATGTCCACGGAGTCCAGGGCGGCGACGAGCGCCACGGCGGCGGCGTTCCATTTCGAGCCTGCGCAGGCGGCAATGACCCGGCCAGCGGATTCCAGGCCGGCGCGCTTGACGGCGGCGTCGTCGAGGTCGTGCGCCAGCAGTCCGTCTTTGAGGTTGACCGCGCAGGGCGTCACCACGGCCGTATCAAATCGGAGGGAGCGGATGTTTGCCTCGGCGAGCGGGCCCCGGAAGCACAGCTCTCCCGGAATCAGGCTTCCGCCCGGAACCAGCAGGGCGGGATGATGTCCGGCCTGGCCTTCCGCCGTCAAAGCGTTGAGGGCGGGCAGCGACATGGGCATCAGCGTCAGTTCGCGATGCCGAAGCTGGCGGGCTATTTCGGTTGCGGTGGTGCCGCTGTCCAGCCAGACGTGTTCGCGGTCCTGCAGCAGGCCGGCAACGCCGGCGGCAATCCGGGCCTTGGCATCCTGCCCTTCCAGCTCCCGCTGCCCGTACCCGGGGTTCTCGCCGCGGAGCACCAGGCTCTTGGCCCCGCCGTGCACCCGGCGGAGGACGCCATGGACTGCCAGCGTATCCAGGTCGCGGCGGATCGTGGCCCCGGACGCTCCGCACTCCGCCATCAACTCGTCGACGGTCACCTCTTCGCGGCTCCGCAGCAACTCACCGATCAACCGGTGCCGCTCTTCAGTCTTCATGTTCAAATGCTAACTGAAAATGATCATTTAATCAGAATCTATGAGCGAATAACCTGCTCCGGAGATCCAACGCTCTCTCACTTCCGGCAACAAAACCGCCAACGCTCTCTCG
Source organism: Arthrobacter sp. FB24 (assembly GCF_000196235.1). Lineage (NCBI taxonomy): Bacteria > Bacillati > Actinomycetota > Actinomycetes > Micrococcales > Micrococcaceae > Arthrobacter > Arthrobacter sp. FB24. Next base: position 4,658,156 of record NC_008541.1, read on the forward strand.
CTGGTGAGAGAGCGTTGGCGGAAAACGTGCAGGAAGTGAGAGAGCGTCCGGCTTCAGCTTCAGCGGGTGACTTCCTCCAGCAGCTCCAGCACGTGCCTGTACTGGGCACCCGTTGCCCGCGTCATGCCCAGTTCGCAGGTCCGGTTGCATGAGGCGTGGGCGGCGGCGCCCATCTCGGCCACTTCCGCGGCCTGTTTCGCGGTGGCCGATGCCGTCAGTTCGGGGTGCAGCATGCCCCGGTCCCCGGCGAACGCGCAGCAGCCCCAGTTTTCCGGAATTTCGACCCGTTCGGCCACAGCCCCGGCGACGACGCCCAGTGCCCCGTTGAGGCCCATCCGGGTGGACGAGCAAGTGGGGTGGAGGGCAAGCGACTCCAGCTTTCCGTGGCCGGGGAGCCGGGGGAGGATCCGTTCCGCGGCGAAGTCCACCGCGTCCACCATGCGCAGGGCGCGCTGCCCGGCTGCGGGTGAATCCGACTCGACCGCCTGGCGCAGGCCCTCGGTGCAGGAGGACGCATCGCAGACGATCGGAAGCTCGCCGTCCCGGGTCGCTTCGCGGAGAGCGACCAGGGTCTTCTCCCGCATCGTTGTTTGGCCCGCGGCCATGCCCTTGGAGGACCAGGGCGTGCCGCAGCACAGGCCGTCGATGCCTTCCGGAACGAGGAGGGTGAGTCCGGCCCGGTCGCACAACTGCTCGAAGCTGTATTGGACGCCCCGTCCCCGTGCGTCGGACCCCGCGCCGGCGGGTCCGAACATGGTTCCCACGCAGGCCGGGAAGTAGACGGCGTCAACTTCGCCCGTCGGCGTCGGACGTTTCCGCACTGAACCGCCGCCCGGCAGTTCGGCGGAATACAGCGGTACGGTGTCTTTGCCGAGCACTGCCCGGGCAGCCTTGTTGGGCGGGGTGATGGCGGCGGCCGGAAGCTTGTCCACCACCGTCAGCGCCAGGGCAGCGCCGCGGGTGACGCCTTCCCAGTGCCTGGCGGCGGCGTTCCACGCCCCGTTGGCGAGCGGGCCGGCGTCGTCCTTCCGTAGTTTCTTCACAAGTGATCCCGTGTTGATGTCCACCGGGCAGGCGGTCTGGCACATCCCGTCCACGGCGCAGGTGTCCACGGACTCGTACTCGTAGTCCTTCTCCAGTTCCCTGACCAGCGCCGTGTCCCCCGCCAGCCGCGCGGATTCGATGGCGCGCAGCGTGACGATCCGCTGCCGCGGCGTGAGGGTGATGTCCTTGCTGGGGCACACCGGTTCGCAGTAGCCGCAGGACACGCAGCGGTCCACTTCCTCGGCGACGGGCGGTGCGGTCTTGATATGCCGCAGGTGCGCCAGCGGGTCCTCATCCATCAGCACGCCGGGGTTGAGCATCCCGGCGGGGTCGAAGAGCTGCTTGATGCTGCGCATGACGTCGTAGAGCTCATCGCCGTACTGCCGGCGGACGTAGGGGGCCATGACGCGCCCGGTCCCGTGCTCGGCCTTCAGTGATCCGCCCTCGGCGAGGACCAGGTCCACCATGTCCTCGGTGAAGGCGCTGTAGCGGTCCAGTTCTGCCGTTGTGGCGAAGCCGTCGGTCAGCATGAAGTGCACGTTGCCGTCCTTGGCGTGGCCGAAGATCACGCTGTTGCCGTAGCTGTACTTGTCGAAGAGCCGGATCAGTTCCCGGCACGTCCGGCCCAGCACCGGGACAGGGACGACGATGTCCTCCAGCAGCGCGGTGGTGCCCTGCGGACGGGCTCCGGCAACCGAGGCGTAGAGGCCCTTGCGCAAGTGCCAGAGCCGTCCTCGTTCCCGCCCGTCGCCGGTGAACCGGGCAGGTGCGGCCAGCCCGAGGCCCTGGAGCACACCCTCGCCGTTGCCTTGGAGTTCCGCCAGGTCACCGGCGCTGCCGGCGGAGTACTCCACGAGCAGGGCGGCATGCTCCCGGACCGCCAGGTCCTGCACGACGGCGGGAGTTCCCTTGAGCGTCTGGCCCACCTTGAGTGACAGCGCATCCATTAGTTCGATAGTGGCGGCTCCCGTGTCGACGAGCGCCGGCAGGGCTGCGTTGGCGGCCTCAAGGTCGGGGAACACCAGCAGGCCCGCGGCGGCATGCTGGAGCCGCGGGATGGTGCGGAAGACAGCCTCTGCCACGAAACCCAGGGTGCCTTCACTGCCCACGATCAGGTGGGTCATGATGTCCACCGGGGTCTGGAAGTCCAGCAGGGAGTTCAGCCCGTAGCCCATGGTGTTCTTCATGGAGAACTGTTGCCGGATCCTATGCACGGAGTCCGGATTGTTCCTGACGCGCTCCGCCAGCCGGGCCAGGCCTGCGTACAGTTCCGGTTCCAGGGCGCGGAGTTTCCGGTCCGCGTCCGGCGCTCCGGTGTCGATCACGGTGCCGGAGGGCAGGACCACGGTCAACGACTCCAGGGTGCGGTAGGTGTTGTCCACGGTGCCGCAGTTCATGCCCGAGGAATTGTTGGCCACCACACCGCCGATGGTGCAGGCAGCCTCGCTGGCCGGATCCGGGCCGAACTTCCGCCCGTAGCGGGCCAGCCTCGCGTTGAGCGCCCGGACAGTGACGCCGGGCTGGACGCGGACCCGCGCGCCGTCGTCGAGCACTTCAATGTCCTTGAAGTTGCGGCGGACGTCCACCAGCACGCCGTCGGTGACCGCCTGGCCGCTCAGGCTGGTGCCGCCGGAGCGGAGGGTCAGCGGCACGCCCTGTGCGGCGCTGGCGCGCAGTAGTCCCCCCACGTCGGCGGCACTGCCGGCCGTGACCACAGCCTGCGGGATCAGCAGGAAATGCGAGGCGTCATGGGCGTTCGCGTGCAGGTCGATGGCCCGGGTCTTCACCTGGGCCGGATCTTTCACCGCCGCGCGGAGGCCAGCCATGTCCAGGGGAGCCATCAGGGGACCATCCAGCCCAGCACGGGGGTGGACTGTAGGAAGATCAGCACGGTGATGAGCGCCAGCAGGCCGAGGCTCCAGCCGAGCAGCTTCCGGAAGAGGGTCCCTTCGGCGCCGTCAAGGCCCACCGCCGCCGAGGCCACGGCAAGGTTCTGCAGCGACAGCATCTTGCCCATCACACCGGCGGAGGAGTTGGAGGCGGCCATCAGCACCGGAGACAGGCCGGTCTGCGCCGCTGCGGTGGCCTGCATCTGGCCGAACAGCGAGTTGGAGGACGTGTCGGAGCCGGTGAGGGCTACGCCGATCCAGCCGATCAGCGGGGAGAGGATGGCGAAGAAGCCGCCCGCGGAGGCCAGCGCGAAGCCGAGGGTGGTGGTCTGGCCGGACAGGTTCATCACGAAGGACAGCCCCAGGACGGCGGTGACGGTGACGATTGTCCAGCGCAGCTGCACGAGCGTGTCCCGGTAAATGCGCAGGCCCTGTGATGCAGTGACCTTGTACAGCACCATCGTGAGCAGGCCGGAGAACATCAGCAGCGTGCCGGTGGCCTTGAGGTGGTCAAGCTTGAATTTGGTGGCCGCGACCGGTTTGCCGGCCGAATCGGTAATGTCCAGGCCGGGCCAGGCGAATGTCACGCTGCCCACCTGACCGAGCCAGGTCTTGACGAACGGGATCTGGGCCACCGAAAACACCGCGATGATGATCAGGTATGGGGCGATCGCCATCCAGATCTGCCGTGGTTCCGGCCGGGAGTTGTCGGTCGGCACCGTGGTGCCTGAAGCTGCGGTCGCTGCCGGGTGTCCGGCACCGGAACCGGCCGCCGGCCCGGCGCCGGAACCGCTACGGCGGGAACCGGCAGCGGACCCGACGACGGCGGTGGCGTGGGCAGCTTCCGGGGCGGTTTCCACGGCACCGCTCATTCCGATGGCTTCCTTCGGCTGCCAGACCTTCAGCATCAGCAGCACGGCGGCCACTGTCACGACGGCGGCAACGACGTCGGTGAGTTCCACGGCGAAGAAGTTGGAGGTAACGAACTGGGCCGCGCCGAAGGCGACGCCGGCCACCAGGGCCACGGGCCAGGTCTGCTTCACGCCGCGCCGGCCGTCGACGATAAACACCAGCAGCAGCGGCACAATGAGCGCAATGAACGGGGTCTGGCGTCCGGCCATCGAGGAGAGGTCGTGCAGCGGCAGGCCGGTGACGCCGTTCAGGGCGATGATCGGCGCAGCCATGGCGCCAAACGCGACGGGAGCCGTGTTGGCCAGCAGCGACACCACGGCCGACTTCAACGGCTTCATGCCGGCGGCCATCAGCATGGCCGCGGAGATTGCCACGGGTGCGCCGAAGCCAGCCAGGGATTCCAGCAGCGCGCCAAAGCAGAAGGCGATCAGGATGGAGAGGATGCGGAGGTCGTTCGAGATGGAGCGGATGGTCCGGCCCAGCACTTCGAACCAGGGAGTGGCCACTGTGAGCCGGTAGATCCACAGCGCGTTGACCAGGATCCACAGGATGGGGAACAGGCCGTAGAAGACGCCGGCTGCGGTGGCGCTCAGGGCCTGGTTGACCGGCATCTGCCAGCCGACGATGGCCAGGACGAGGGAAAGCGCCAGGCTGGCCAGGGCCGCCTTCGGTGCCTTGACCTTGAAGACGCCCAGGAGGACGAAGAGCAGGACGAGGGGAAGCGCCGCGCAGAGGGCTGAAATCACTAGGGATCCGGCAATGGGATCGAGGATCTGCTGAAACATGTGTCTCCAGATTGTGTTAGGCGTCACAACACCGTGGCGCCTTACGATTGTCTAACAAGTACACATGATGGTCAAGAGAGACTTGTTGACTTGTCTGGCAAGATTGAGATGAATCAAGAAAGTCTTGGCGGGAATGGAGCTCCGGTGGCCGGCCGAATTGCAGCAGTCTCGATCGTTGATGCGATCGCCGCGGATTTGCGGAGCCGGATCTTTGCCGGTGATCTCGGTTCCGGCCAGACCCTCACGGAGACAGAGGTCGCCTCGTCCTATGAGGTGGCACGTCCCACGGCGAAGGCCTCCATCGAGAAGCTCGTCGCAGAGGGACTATTGGAGCGCGGGACGCACAAGACCGCCCGGGTGGTGGACCTCGGACCGGACTCGGTGCGGGATATCTACCTGGCGCGCGCCTATCTGGAAAGCGAAGTGCTCCGCAGGCTCGCCCGCACCAGGGACGTACCGGAAGCGGCCCTGCAGGCCAACCGCGACATCGCTGCGGTTCAGACGGGCGCTCCGCTCGACGTCGTCGAACCAGACATGCGGTTCCACACCAGCCTGATTGACGCCGTCGGCAACGAGCGGATCAGCAGGATGTACCGCTCGCTCGTGGGTGAGGTGCGGCTGTGCATGGTCCGCATCCAGTCCCTGCACCTGCTGGATACCGCCCTGATCCAGGCCGAACACCAGAAGATCCTCGAACTCATTGAGGCGGGCCAGGGAGACGCCGCAGCCGAACTGCTCGACGAGCACCTCGGGCGGGCGCGGGAGCGGCTGGTGGCCGCCATGGGAGGAACTGCCGGCCCGGAAGCCGGGGTACGCTCCGAACTGCTGCCGGAGTAACCGGCACACCCGCCAGGCCAGCACCCAGCCAGTCGTTTGCTAGCGGGCTCGCTCCACGCGCTTCTCGTCCCAGACCGGCTCCGCGGATTCGTAAACCCTGCCGTCGGAACCGAACACCAGGAAGCGGTCGAAGGTCCGGGCAAACCAGCGGTCGTGCGTCACGGCCAGGACGGTCCCCTCAAAGTGGTCGATGGCGCGTTCCAGCGCCTCGGCCGAGTGCAGGTCCAAGTTGTCCGTGGGCTCATCGAGTAGCAGCAGGGTGGCGCCGGAGAGCTGCAGCAGCAGGATCTGGAACCGGGCCTGCTGGCCGCCGGACAGGGATTCGTACTTCTGCTCCGACTGGGATGCCAGGCCGTATCCGTCCAGTGCACCGGCCGCTGCCTCACGGCCGAGCCCGGAGCGGTGTTCGTCCCCACGGTGCAGGATTTCCAGCAGGGTCTTGCCCAGGAGGTCCGGCCGGACGTGGGTCTGGGCGAAGAAGCCGGGACGGATGCGGGCGCCGAGTTTCACGGTGCCTTCGTGCGGCACTTCGGCGATCTCGACGTCGGACACGGGCAGGTGCTCCCGCTCGGGATCGGTTCCCCCGGTGGCGAGCAGGCGGAGGAAGTGGCTCTTGCCGGACCCGTTGGAGCCGAGCACGCCAACGCGGTCCCCGAACCAGACCTCGGTGGAGAACGGCTTCATCAGCCCGGTGAGTTCCAGCTTCTCCGCGACGATCGCACGCTTGGCCGTGCGGCCGCCCTTGAGCCGCATCTGCACGTTCTGCTCGATGGGCAGGGCCTCGGGCGGCCCGGCTTCCAGGAACTTCGCCAGCCGGGTCTGGGCGGCGTGATACCGGTTGGCCATGTCTGAGCGGAACGCCGCCTTGTTCTTGTACATGTTGACGAGTTCCTTGAGCTTCACGTGCTCCTCGTCCCAGCGTTTGCGCAACTCTTCGAAGCGGGCGTTGCGGTCCGCCCGCGCCTCCACGTAGGAGCCGAAGCCGCCGCCGTGGATCCAGGCTCCGGCCCCGTTGATGCCCGGTTCGAGCGTCACGATGCGGCCGGCGGCGTTGTTCAGCAGTTCGCGGTCGTGGCTGATGAAGAAAACGGTCTTCTTGGACTCGTTCAGCTTGGCCTCGAGCCAGCGCTTGCCCGGGACGTCGAGGTAGTTATCCGGCTCATCGAGGAGCAGCAGCTCGTCGGGACCGGCAAAGAGTGCTTCCAGCACCAGCCGCTTTTGCTCGCCGCCGGAAAGGCTCGACGCCGGGCGGTGCTGCGCGCGGTCGAAGGGAAGTCCCAGCGCGGCCATGCAGACCTCGTCCCAGACCGTCTCGACGTCGTAGCCGCCGGCGTCCCCCCAGTCCACGATCGCCTGGGCGTACTGCATCTGGGTGGGCTCGTCGTCGTGCTCCATCATGGCCAGCTCGGCGTCGTCCACGGCGCGGGCAGCGGCCGCCAGGGCGGGCGGCGCCGCGGAGACGAGGAGGTCGCGGACTGTGGAGTCATCCCGGACCTGGCCCACGAACTGGCGCATGATGCCCATGTTCCCGGACCGGCCGATCACGCCTTCATCCGGCACAAGGTCGCCGGAAATGATACGGAAAAGCGTGGTCTTGCCCGTTCCGTTGGGTCCGATCAGAGCCGTCTTGGTGCCGTCCGGAACCTTGAAGGTCACCCCGTTCAGCAGCTGCGTGCCGTCGGAGAGGAAGTAATCGATATTGGAAACGTCAATATGAGCCACGCTTTCAATCTTCCCACGCCGCGTAGAGCCGCTATACGGGGCGGCAGCCTCCGTTCGCGTCCTGGAAACTGTCCAGACGGTGGATGAAGGCGGCCATGGCCTCGCGGGAGATCGGCTCCAGCGGCCGGTATGTCCCGTCGCTCCAGCCCCTGGAGATTCCTGCCTGGCTTGTCCAGGCGATTTCCCCATAGAAGGAAGCCGACACGGGTACGTCCTTGAACGGCGAAGCGAGGGGCTCGGTGTAACCCAGCGTGGCCGGCAGCCTGCAGTATTCACCGCTGTACCTGAAGATGAAGGCGGCCATGGCCTCACGGCTCATCGAGGCCCCCGGACGGAACGTGCCATCCTCCCAGCCGTTGGCCAGCCCTTCCGCCTCGAGCCAGGCGATCTGCTTGTAGAAAAGGCTTCCGGTGGGCACGTCGGTGAACGGCGACTTCGCCGGCGGAGTGTAGGCAGGGCTGCCTGCAAGCCGATACATGAAGGCAGCCATGGCCTCGCGGCTGATCGCCTGGTAGGGCCGGTAGGTTCCGTCGCCCCAGCCGGTGCTCAACCCGCTGTCGTACATCCAGATGATGTCCGAACGGAAGCCGGATCCGCTGATGTCCGTGAAGGGCTCGGGGGCCGTGATGGTGACACCCGCCGCGTCCCCGGACACGTAATCGATCCTGACCCTGGTGCCGGCATGGGTCACGAACGTGCTCCCCGCCTGCCAGGCATGGTTCGTCGCGTAATAGCCGTCGAAAGGAATCGTGGACGGCATCAGCAGCAATGAGGAGACGGCTGTGGCTCCGCCGCGCTGGACGATCTTGACGCCCTTGTTGCCGTTCACGGCCAGCCGGGCGTCGTAGCCCACGGGCAGCCGAAGCTCAACGAAGTAGACTTCCCCGCTTTTGGGGTCGGTGAATTTCAGTGCCCGATTGGCTTCGGTGCCTGCCCAGGCCTTGAGGGTGTAGCTCTTGCTGCCGGCTGCAATACCCGTGTTGCGGATTTCGTCGCCTCGGCCGAACCCGCCGGCTTCCCAGTGGCTGGAGCTGATGGTGGGCAGCTCAAACCAGCGTGATGCCCCCATGAGGTCCATCGTGTCGCCATACTCGCGGACGCTGCAGGAGCTGTCCGTGTAGTTGCCGTTGAGGTCCGATCCGACATCTGGCGTGCCGCTGAGGCACTGCAGGCTGTCGGCGTGCATGAGGCCCAGGACGTGTCCAAACTCGTGGGCGACAACATTGTTGGTGAAGTTGCTCGGCAAGGGCATCAAAATCCGCCCGCCCTGGTTCCCGGCGCTCCAGCCTGCGCCCAGCGCACCCCACGACAGTTCAGTCACGGGCACGAACACAACGAGTGCCTTGTATGACGCATTTACCCAGCCCAACTCGCGGGTCACGGTGTCCATGATCTCGTAGTACGTCTGCGTGGACTTTGCAGCGGAGGGAACGCCGGTCCGGGTGGAAGCAACGGACATGGAAAGCCGGTTGTTCGACATGGTCTTCCAGAAGTTGCTGGATGCAGTGATCCCGGCTTTTGCGGCATTCAAGTCGATGGCCGCTGTCTGTTCGGCCGTTTTGTCGGCGAGCTTGACGGTCACCAGGGTCACTTGGATGTCACCGGCCCGGGTCAGGCTGCTGGCAGCACCCTGCGGAGTTTCCGCCTCCCGGATGGCCCGGAGGGCCTCGGGTTCGAAGGTGTGATCGGAATGCGGCGTTCCCTCGGCAGTCGACGACACCGGGGGTACGGCAGGGTCCGACGGGGCTGCCTGCGCCGGCGGGGCCACGAGGTTGATCGAGGCCATGGAAAGGAGCAGGGCCGATAGGACGGCGGCCGTCCGGTGAATGAGCTGCATCGGGCGTCAGTGCTTCTTTCCGTGTTCAGAAATCAAGTTCAGTAGGCCGCCGCGGGGCGAGCCCTCCCAGAATATGGTCCGTTTGCTTACTTTCCGGGTGCACTCGCCAAAACCTGACGGAATACTGCGCTGAACCTGCGCTAGTGCCGGGTTAACCGGCCGCGATCAGGAAGTCCTTGAGCAGGGGCCCGGATGTCGTGGCTCCCAGGCCACCCTCTTCGACGAAGACTGCTACCGCGAGGTCGCCGTGCACGGCCACAATCCAGGCGTGCGTCTTGGGCGGGTTTTCATTGCCGAATTCGGCGGTGCCGGTCTTGGCCCCCACCGGTTCCCCCGGCACCGAGGCCAGGAATCCGGCGTGGCCCGAGGTGACCACAGCCCGCATCATGTCGGCCAGGGCCGCAGCTTCTGCCGCCGTGACCGGTTTCTCCGCAGCTTTAGCGGGAGCAGGCGCGGTGGAGGACAACGACGGCGAAGTTCCGGCGGCCGTCGGTGTTCCGGCCGCCTCAGGGGCTGCGGTGCCGGCCCCTGCTTGCGCGTTCAGCACGAGCGTGGGGGACACGGGGGAGCCCTTGGCCACTGACCCGGCCATCACGGCGGCAGCCAGCGGCGAGAGCAGCACCTTGCCCTGCCCGATCATGGATGCGGCATGCTCGGTTCCCTCAGCTTCGCCGGGGACTGAGCCAAGGAAGGCATCCGCTCCCAGCCCGGGCGCCTCGACGGCAACACCGAGGGAGGTGGCCGCGGATTCAAGCTGGGCCTGGCTGACGGAATCGCGGGCCGCGATGAAGGCGGTGTTGCAGGAGTGCGCAAACGCATCCCGTAGCGTGACGGATCCCAGCGAGTCCTCCGGATAGCCCTCGGCGTTCTTGAACGTGCGGCCGTCCACCGTGAGTGTGGGCGTGCATTCAACCTTGGAGTCCGGCGTCATGCCGTTGCGGATCATGGCCAGCGAATCCACCATCTTGAAGGTTGAGCCTGGAGCGTACTGTCCCAGCATGGCAGTGTTGTAGCCGTTGCTGCCCGGTCCTGACGCCGCGGCCAGGATGGCGCCGCTGGAGGGGCGCAGGGCCACGATGGCGGACGCCGGGCCAACATCCGCCAGGACGTCCTCGGCGAGCTGCTGGAGCCTGGGGTCCAGCGTGGTTTTCACCGGCGTTCCCGGTTTCATCCCAACCTGGAACAGGATCCGGCGGCCCTGGTTGGGCAAGGCCTGCCTTTCCTCGGTGGTAAGCCCGGCCTTTTCTGCGAAGACCTGGATTCCATCGGTGCCGCGGAGTTGGGCGTCATATTGCTGCTGAAGCCCGCCGGTGCCGGTGGTGTCCCCGGCTTTGAGGGCTCCGCCGGATTTTTCGATTTGTTCGGCATTCGCCTCGGCAGCGGTGCCCAATAGGGCGCGGGCGAAGGTGCGGGTTGGCGCCAGCGGCAGGAGGCCTGCGATGGACCTGGCGCCGGGGATACGGGCGATCTGCTCGTCCGTGATGGTCCGGCCGTCCTGGCGAAGGGTGATGGCTGTGACGAAAGCCTCCGGGCCTGCCGCCTGGACCTGCTGCGTGTAGGCTGCGGGGTCCACTCCCACCAGTTGGGCGAGCCGGGTGGCGGACGCGGCGGGGTCGGCGGAAGCCAGCCTGGGCTTGTCGATGCCTACGTTCACCACCGGCCGGTAGGTGACGAGTTTTGCGTCACCGGCGCCCAGGATATCTGCCCGCTGCGGGGAGTCCGTGGCGGCGCCGACAACTTCGCCGTCCGCCAGTTCAGGGACCAGCAGGGCCGGCTTCCACACGGTCAGCCACTTGTCACCGGACTTCTTCAGTTCGGCGGAGGCAGTGTACTTCCATTCACCGGAGCCGATCTTCCAGCTGTAGTTCAACGGGACCGTGGCAGTGTCCTTCTCCAGCGTCAACTCTCCTGCTTCGACAGCCGGTTTGGCAGGATCGAGCCCCTGGAAAACTCCTTTCAGCTGTTCGTTGGCTGCTGCGGCGTCGGTACCATCAAAGGCGACGGCACCGACGTCCAGCGCCGCCACCGCCGAAGCGAGCTGCTTCGCTGCGTCCTGCGCCCCGGCACGGCCGTCGTCGCAGGCCACCAGCGATCCGCCGATAACGAGGCCAACAAGAGCAAGCGAAAGTTTCTGAAAGTTCCCCATCGCGCCATTATGCCCGCAAGCCCCGACAAAGTTCTTGTCACATGATCGTGCTGAAGGAAGCCCGTCAGGCGGCCACCCGGCGCCGGACGGGACGCCGGCTCACGCGGGCCGGATGATCCGGCGCTGCGTCGCCACGGAAATGGCCGCGGTGCGGTTGTCCACGCCGAGTTTCCCGTAGATGTGCACCAGGTGGGTCTTGACGGTTGCCTCGGAAATGAAGAGCCGCCGGGCGATGGCGCGGTTCGGCAGTCCGGTGGCCAGGAGCTGCAGCAGTTGGATTTCCCGTGCGGACAGCGCCGGTTCGGGATTACGGATCCTGCCCACCAGCCGCGCGGCCACCTCGGGGGCCAGCGCCGTCCCGCCTGCCGCGGCGGAGAGCACGGCCTGGCGGATGTGCTCGGGCGGGGCATCCTTGAGCATGTAGCCGCTGGCGCCGGCTTCGACGGCGGCCAGGATGTCGGCGTCCGAATCATAGGTGGTGAGGATCAGCACCGGCGGGGCGGGAATGCCCGCCTCGCCGGCCTTGATTTTCTGTGTGGCCGTGACGCCGTCCATGCCTGCACCCATTTGCAGGTCCATCAGGACCACGTCCACGGGCTCGCCCAGTGTGCGGAGCCTGGCGAGCTGGGCCAGCGCAGCGGCACCGTCGCCGGCTTCGGCCGCCACGGTGATGCCCTCGAAGTCGCTCAGCATGGCGCGGAGACCGGCACGGACCACGGGGTGGTCGTCCACCAGAAGGATCCGGATTCCGCTCATGCCCGCTCCCCGTTTGCCGGCTTCCCGGCGGCCGCCGCACTCTCCACCAGCGGGAGCCGGATGGCCACCACGGTTCCCTCACCCGGCGCGGATTCGATGTCCAACGTTCCCGCCAGGGCCGTCACCCGTTCCCGGAGCGAGCGGAGGCCGTACCCGGAACCGTCCTTGCGCTGCGGGCTGCCCCCGGATCCCTCCGGCGCCGGCCGGAAGCCTACGCCGTCGTCGTAAATGTCCATGGCCACTTCTGTTCCCATGAAGGACAGGGTCACGACGGCGGTGCTTGCCTTCGCGTGAACCCACACGTTGGCGAGGCTCGCCTGGGCGGCACGCAGGAGCGTGGTGGAGTATGGATTGGAGAGTTCAACGGGAGTGCCTTCGAGGTCGAAGCGGCAACGAAAGCCGGCTCCGCGTGCCGCCGCCTCGGCCTCGGTCTTTTCACAGAGCCGGCGGAGGCTGCCCGCCAAGGACATCTGCTCAAGCGCCGGGGACTGCAGGCCGCGGACAAAGTTGCGCGCCTCTGCGAGGTTGGCGGACGCAGTCTCCTGCATCGTCCGGAGCCGCTCGCGCGCCGTTGCCGTGTCGCCGTCGTCGAGCGCCTTCTCAGCCGAACGGCCCATCAGCACAATGCTCGAGAAGCCCTGGGCCAGGGTGTCGTGTATTTCGCGGGCCAGCCGTGCCCGCTCGGTCAGCGTGCCGGCGTCGTGCTGGCTGCGGGCCAGTTCCCCGCGCGTCCGGCGCAATTCCTCGGCCGCCAGCCGCTGGTTCTCCGCTTCAAGGTAGAGCGCCCGGTATGCGAGGCCGGTGATCACGGCGAAGGCTGCACCGAAGACCGGCCCCAATGCCATCGGCAGCTCCAGCGCCGGCCCGGCAGTGCCACGGTTGTGGAACCAGAGCGCCACCACAACCAGCACGGTGGACGCCGCAATAACCGGCAGGGCCACGCGCCTCGGCAGTATGTGCAGCTGCAGGAAGAAAAGCGGAAAGGCCAGCCAGACGAAGTCCGCGCTGGACCATATCAGCACCAGCCACAGGACCGAGACGGCGCCAAGCCACCACACCGCATAAGGGCGTGGATCGAAGCGGTTCGTATCCGTGGAGTGGCGCTTCTCCAGCACGGTGCCGATGACGTAGACGGTTGCTAGCAGCAGGGCGAGGGCCAGGCTGAGCCAGCCGGTCAGCCCGGGGCCGGACACCAGGACGCGCGCCGTGGCCACGAGGAGCAGGACGGCGAAGCCCACGTGGAGGCTGACCCTCAGCAGCCGCAGGATGATCGCGGACCCGCTGGATTCACCCGGTATCAATACTTGCCTCGCATCAATCCAGCGTATCCTCCGGGGCCCGGGTTTCCCGGCGAAAAGGGGCCCCGCGGCCCGAGATCAACCTTTTGGTTGATCCGCGGTTCCACCAGCTGTCTCCGGCTGACCAACCGGCCTGCCGATGTGCAGTGCCGCACGCGGCGGAAGAGTGGAACCAGCACGCCACACCGCCACGAAAGGAAACCCGTGTTTCTCGCTATTCGCGATCTCCGCTTTGCCAAAGGACGCTTTGCCCTGATGGCAGCCGTTATCGCCCTGATCACCTTGTTGCTCGTGATGCTCTCTGGCCTCACCGCCGGTTTGGGAAACCAGTCGACGTCGGCAATCACCGCGCTGCGGGCCGACCAGATCGTGTTCGGAGCCCCCGCCGGCACTCCGGCCAAGGCATCCTTCACCGAATCGGAAGTGAGCCGCGACCAGCTGGCCGCCTGGTCGGGACGGGACGGGGTTTCGGGGGTGGAGGCGCTCGGCATCAGCCAGGCCCGCGCTCAGGCCGTTGGCCCCGCCGGAGCCCCGGGCGGCACCGCAAACGTGGCCGTCTTCGGATCCGGAAACGGAAACTCGGGGGACCCGGAGGACGGAACAGTAGTGGTGGGCGAAACCCTCGCTGCGGACCTGCACCTGAGCCCCGGCAGCCGCCTTGCGGTGGGCGGGGCGGAACTTGCCGTTGCGGACATCGTCCCGGACGAGTGGTACTCGCATACCGGCGTCATCTGGACGTCGCTGAACGACTGGCGGCAATTGGCCCGCGCAGGCAACGGATCACTCGGCACCGTGCTGGCCGTAACGTTCGACGCCGGCGCCCGGGTTGACGTGGACGCCGCCAACGCGGCGGCGGGAACAGTCAGCGCCACCCGTGAAGGCTCGTTCCAGGCGCTGGGGTCGTTCAAAAGCGAAAACGGCTCGCTGGTGCTGATGCAGGCGTTCCTGTACGGCATCTCGGCCCTGGTGATCGTGGCGTTCCTGACGGTATGGACTGTTCAGCGGACCCGCGACATTGCCGTCGTCAAGGCAATGGGCGGGTCCCCGGGGTATGTGCTCCGCGATGCGATGGCGCAGGCCGGGATGGTGCTGGCAGCAGGGACGGTTACCGGCGGCGGAGCAGGACTGCTCGGCGGGATTTTTGCGGCACAGGCTGCCCCGTTCCTGGTCACACCGGACACCACGCTCGTTCCCATTGCCGGAATCCTGCTCCTGGGCCTCAGCGGAGCCGTCGTGGCGGTCCGCGGCGTTACCCGGGTTGACCCGCTACTTGCCCTCGGCGGCAACTGATTTCTCCCCACTACAGCTATATTCCTCGAAAGGAATACTCATTGGACACCCCGCTCAACCTCGTCAACGTCACGCTCGAGTACCCGGACGGAGACGCCACCCTCAAGGCACTGGACCAGGTCAGTCTCGCCGTCGGCGCAGGGGACTTCCTAGCCCTCGTGGGCCCCTCAGGGTCCGGGAAGTCATCCCTGCTGGCAGTCTCCGCTGCGCTCATCCGGCCCACGTCCGGCGCTGCGACAATCGACGGCGAGGTGATCACCGGCCTCCGGGACGCTGAGCTGACAGCCCTGCGCCGGGAGAAGATCGGCATCATCTTCCAGCAACCCAACCTCCTGCCGTCACTGACTGCGGCCGAACAGCTCGTACTGGCGGACCACCTGCGCGGGAAACCCTTGGCGGCCGCCCGCAGGCGCGCGGCCGAGCTCCTGGACGTCGTCGGACTCGGTACAGTCCGGGACAAACGCCCTCACCAGTTGTCGGGTGGTCAGCGCCAACGCGTCAACATTGCACGGGCCTTAATGGGCCGGCCCAAGGTACTGCTGGTGGACGAACCGACGGCGGCGCTGGACCACGAGCGAAGCGCCGGCATTGTCCGGCTGCTGCGCGAGGTCACCGACGAATTCAATGTGGCCACGGTGATGGTCACGCACGACACAGAATTCGTGTCACTGACGGATGCCGTGGCCACCATGCGGGACGGGCGGATCCGTTCCCTTCAGCCCTCAGGCAGTGCCCCGTCGCGGGCTTCATCATAGGCATCCCGGGCGTTCAGGATGCTGGGAACGTTGGACTCCGCCCATTCCCGGAGGACAGTGAGAGGGCCCAGCAGCGACAACCCCAAATCGGTCAGCTGGTAGTCCACCCGGGGAGGGACCTGGGCGTATACCGTCCGGGTGATCAGCCCGTCGCGTTCCAGCGCTCTTAGGGTCTGCGTCAGGACCTTGGGCGTGATCACGTGGACGTGCTTGCGCAATTCGGAGAAGCGGACGGGGCCGTCGGACAGCACCTGGACCACCAGCGACGCCCATTTGTCGCCGATTCGCTGGAACACAACCCTGGACGGGCACCGCGGATCCATGATGTCCGCACCTGGCGTGGCCTCGCGCGTAAGGGTATCCATTCGGTACCTCGTTTCTTCTAAGCCTCTAGGTATCCTAGAGATACTGTGAATTCCTACGATACCCAATACGAGGAGCGGCATGAAAATCGCAGTGTATGGTGCCACCGGGATGGTGGGCGGCCAGATCGTCAAAGAATCGTTGCGGCGGGGCCACGACGTCACGGCCATTTCGCGGACTGGCGCGGCGGTACCCGGCGCCACCGCGTGCCGGGCGGAACTGGCGGACGTACACACGTTTACCAGCGTTGCCAGGGATCACGACGCCGTTGTGCTGGCCACGGTGCCCAGCCGCACGGGCGGGGATCACGGCGAATGGCTGGCTGCGATGAAGGCGGCCTTCGGCAGCGCCGGCACAACGCGACTGCTGGTGGTGGGCGGAGCGGGGGCTCTCGAAATCAACGGCGTGCGCCTGTGCGATTCCCCCGACTTCCCCGAGCCCTACCGTCCCGAAGCCCGCAGCATGGCCGCCGCTTACGATGAGATCCGCTCAGCCCCGGAGGCCCTCAACTGGACCATGCTGGCGCCCGCCCCCGTGATGCAGCCGGGGGCCCGGAGCGGTAAGTACGTCACGGCCGACAATTCGCCTGCGGGGCGGTCCATCACCACCCAGGACTTCGCCGTAGCCATGCTGGACGAGCTGGAGAAACCGTCCCACGTCCGCGCCCGTTTCACGGTGGCGAACCCTGAAGCAAACACGGACGCCGTCGCCGCGGCCCAACCCGTGTCCTGATTGCCTGATTCCGGAATCCGCAGCCTCAAAAACGGAGCGGGGGGACCTTCAGGCCGAATATGTCCTTGAGGGCATACCTTGCCGCATGGAAGCCGGGCATGCCGGTGACACCGGGCCCGGGAGGTGTGGACGAGGAGCACAGGTACACGCCTGCCAGGGGCGTTCGCCAGGGCACGGGACTGATCACCGGCCGCTGGATCAATCCGCGGAGATCCATAAGCCCGGCCGCAAAGTCCCCTCCTACGTAATTCTGGTTGTATTCCGCCAGCCCGGCAGCCGTGGTCACATGGACCTGGACCACGAGGTCCCGGAAGCCCGGCGCAAAACGTTCCAGCTGGGCCGTCACCGCCTCCGCCATATTCACCGTTGAACCTGACGGAACATGACAATACGTCCACAGGATGTGCCGTCCGTACGGAGCGCGGGAATCGTCAAACCGTGACGGTTGGGACACCAGGACGTAAGGCCGTTCCGGATGCTTCCCGGAAGCCACCTGGTTCTCGGCCTCGGCCATCTCTGCGCGTGTGCCGCCCACGTGGACAGTTCCGGCGTCGGCCAATCCGGCCGCCTCCCACGGGACAGGTCCGGACAGGATGAAATCCACCTTGCAGGCGGCATTTCCAAAGCGGAACGACTCCAGCGACCGGCGGTATCCGGCCGGCAAGTTATCCCCGGCGAGCCTGACCAGCGCGGGCGGCGCGATGTCCAGGAGGGTCGCCCTGGCCGGCGGCAGCTCCGCCAGGGATTCGATCCGCCGTCCGGTTTCCACTGTCCCGCCATGGGCTTCGATGTCCCGCACCATGGCGCGGGCGATGGATGCGGACCCGCCCACGGGGATCGGCCAGCCCTGCGCGTGTGCCAACGTCCCGAGCATCAGGCCGGCCCCTGCCGGTGCCAGCGACGGCAGCCGCCCCACCGAGTGTGCTGCGACGCCGGTCAGCAGGGCGGGCACAAGCTCGTCGCTGAACCTGGCGTTCCATGCCGCAGAGCCCTGCTCCAGTGTCCGCACGCCGAAAAGCACGGCGGCAACGGGATCGCGCGGGATCCGCAGGAGCTGGTTAAGCGTGAAGTCGGCAATGCCGTCCGCCCGGCGCACGAGGGGTGCCATCAGCCGCTTGTAAGCGGGCCCATCCGGTCCGAGTCCTGCGGCAGTGCGGTCCAGGGAACGGTAGGCCAAGGCAGCCCGGCCGCCGTCCAGAGGTGATCCGAAGGAAAGCTCCGGAGTGACGAGGTCAATCCGGCGGGACAGCTCGAAGGCTTGGAAGAACGGCGAGACAAGGGCCATCGGCTGGACGGCCGAACAAATGTCGTGCAGGTGGCCGGGCTGCATGAGTTCCGAGGTCCGCAGACCGCCCCCGGCGGTCTCCGCGGCTTCGAACACGTGCACCTTGAGGCCTGCCCTGGCCATGGTCACGGCAGCGGCAAGTCCGTTCGGCCCCGAACCTACGACGGTGACCTCAGGCATTGCCGGCCGTCCGCCGCCAGGGGAGTGCCGACGCCGCCGGGTCTGCCGGATTCAGGCGCAACCAGTCGCGCGCGCCGTCGAACGGGCCTCCCTGCGGATCGTCCACCGAGTGGCGGCGGACCACATCGTGGCCGGGGTCACGGATATCCCAGGCCACACGGGCCATCAGGTAGGCCGTTGCGATCATGTGCAGACCCACGGCCAATACGTAATACGGCATGTCGATATTGTGCTGCGTCGGGCCGCCGCTGGTCACCTGTCCCAGGTACATCCACACGGCCGCCCAGTGCAGCCCTTCGATGCCCTGCCAGATCAGGAAGTCACGCCAGCGCGGACGGGCCAGGGCCAGCAGCGGAATCAGCCAGATGACGAACTGGGGTGAGTACACCTTGTTGGTCAGGATAAACGCTGCGACGATCAGGAACGCCAGTTGCGCCAGGCGGGGCCTGCGGGGGGCCGTCAGGGCCAGGACGGCGATGAGAACGCAGCTGATGAGGAACAGATTGAGGGCCAGGGTGTTGATGGCTTCGGGCCCCAGGGGCAGCCACTGCAGGCGCCCGGCCACGAGGTTGTACGCAAACCAGGGTGAGCTGTAACCGGCCGGGCGGTCTTCCGTGAATTGGTAGAAGTACTTCCAGCCCGAGGGGTTCATTGCAGCGATGGGGACGTTGACGGCGAGCCAGGCAGCGACGGCGGCCGCTGCGGTGACCAGCAGCGGCCGGATTTTTCCTGTCCTCAGGGCAAGCAGGAGGATCGCACCGAAGACCAGTAGGGGATACAGCTTGGTGGCCGTTCCCAGGCCAATGAAGACGCCGGCCAGCACTAGCCGTTCGCGGGAAAAGAAATACATGCCGACGGCGAGCAGGCCCACCGCCCACATGTCCCAGTTGATCACTCCGGCGAGGATGATTCCGGGGGCCACCGCAACCATGGCGGCATCCCAGGGCCGGCGCCCGCTCATGCGCGCCGTGGCAAGGACCGTGACAATCCACACGGCGGCGATGAGGGTGGCGTTGACGTCGAAGTAGCCAAGAATGCGGGCGTCAGTGGCGCCCTGTCCGGGCACCAGCATGGCCGTCAGTCCCGCGATGATGCCCATCAGGACCGGATATTCGAAGAAACTGCCTTCACTGAAGAAGGGAAAGGTGCCCTCGCCGAGTCCCCGGTTGCGGAAGAGTTCCGGGAAATCGGAGTAGCAGGTGGAATAGAACTGGCCCGGCGACTCCCAGCCGTTCACCCGGCAGTAGTTCTTGACCATGATGCTTGCCAGGGCTGCCAGCACGGTGAGGATAATGAGGACGCGTTCAACGGTGAAGAATCCCGGCGAGACGATGCCCGGTGCGGCCCGCCGTCCCATCGGTCCGCCGATCAGCTCGGTGAAGTTCCTGAGCAGGAGATCACTTCGGCTGGGGATAACCAGGCGGGACCGTTTTCGGTGCGCCGGCGGCATTGTCTCCTGCATTCCTCGAGCTTACCGTCGCTCCTGCGGGATCCGGCCCCGGTATACAGCTGCTCCGGCAAACAAAAAGCCCACGCGTGGCCGCGTGGGCTTTTTGAGCATGGATATGGGTCGTCGCCATCGGGTCCTCCTGGATATTTCCGTTCCCGACTGCAGCACGGGAGCTCAAGAAACAGGGCCTTGGCCTCAGCGGATGATGCCGCCCATCTGGTGCAGTACGACGTAGACGTCTTCGCGGTTCTGGTCCAGAAGCTGGCCGTTGAACAGCGTCTTGTTCTTCAGAGCCGGCTGCCAGCCAAAGCGCAGGACGCTTCGGAGTATTTTCAGCATGGTTACCTCCTCCCGTGATGTTGCTCGGCGGCGCCGGCCATGATCGGCCTGCGCGGTGGCAGTGGCGTTGATGCTCACGTTGAATCCTTTGATGATTGATTGCGCCCGAAATTGGGCATGACAATTAAGGCCAATTAATTGCTTGAATTAATGGCGGAAATTAGGGCATAGGAATGCCCGGTGGATATGCCCGGACATAAAGACCGAGGCAATTGATGGATTTCGCCAGGCGAAGGTTGGCCCCTGGATACAGCTGCGCCGCAGTCCCCAACAAGAAGCTGGGTTCCGAACTATGGGGTGTTGCGCAACCGAATGGGCCCGCGTAGACGGCTGACTGCCAGGCAGCTTCCCTGATGGGAAGCCGGTTAACTCAATTCCGGCCCGGGGGCCGGAATCTGCAGGTCAGGAGGCAGTCAGTCCGTGAAGTGGGCGCGAGGCAGCAGCAAAGGCCGGGAAGGCGGTGATGGTCATCTTCCATCCGCTAGTCAAAGTAATCATTTTCCCAACCTCCTTTTCTGCTATGCCGCGGCCCAGTTGACTACTGGACAGCGGGCGCCGGTGACCCTGGCAAAGCGCACTGGAGTCAGGAATAAAATTACACTATCTTCAGGGGTCTTGACTACTGAATTTGGAAGATTCCCCGAATATTTATAAATCGTCTTTATAGTCCCCAGCGGACGATTGCGGGAGTCTTCTTATCCCATCCGAGGGTGCAGACTTTCGCGGTCCCCAGGATGAAATGCCGGCCCTCGTGCGGGTCCAGTCCCAACCAGCGCGCAGTCAGGATCCTGGAGAAGTGTCCGTGGGCCACTATGAGCACGTTGTCCAGGCCGGATTCCAGCACACGTGCCACAATCTTGTCCGCCCGGGCAGCCACTTCCTCCAGGGCTTCCCCGTTGGGCACGCCATGGGTCCAGATCAGGTACTCCGGGTTATCCTTCCGGATCAGGTCGGAGCTGATTCCTTCGTAATCGCCGTAGTTCCATTCCACCGCGAGGGGTTCCTGTTCGGCGTCGGGGAATCCCGCCAGTTCCGCCGTGCGGCGTGCCCGCCGCAGCGGCGAGGTCAGCACCAGGTCGAAGTCGACGGCGTCAAGCACTTTGCGTGCCTCCACGGACTGCTGCTCGCCCTCTACCGTCAAGGGCAGGTCGGTGAGTCCGGTGTACTGGCCGCTCTTGGACCATTCGGTTTCGCCGTGGCGCAGGATCCAGAGCTGGGGGCGGGCAGTGCTGTTGAGTGAAACCACTTATGACTCCTCGGTAGTGGAAAGTTCGACGCCGGCGGCCGGCTGGTGTTCGGCGGCCTCGGGCTGGTCCGCCCACCACTCGCGCAACCTGGCCTCTGCCACAACAGGATCGAGCGGGCCGTGCTCCATCCGCTGTTCAAGCAGGAACTTGTATGCCTTGCCCACCACGGGCCCCGGCTTCAGCCCCAGCAGGGCCATGATCTGGCCGCCGTCCAGGTCCGGCCGTACCGCTTCCAGCGATTCCTGCTCACGCAGTGCGGCGATGCGCGCCTCAAGGTCGTCATAGGCAAAGGACAGCCGGTCCGCCTTGCGCTGGTTCCGGGTGGTCACGTCTGACCGGGTCAGCCGGTGCAGGCGCTCCAGGAGCGGCCCTGCGTCCGTAACGTACCGGCGGACCGCGGAGTCGCTCCAGCCGGCCTCCCCGTAACCGTAGAAGCGCATGTGCAGCTCGACGAGCCGTGCCACTGCCTTGATGGTGTCGTTGTCGAAGCGGAGGGCCTTCATCCGTTTCTTGGTCAGTTTGGAACCCACCATGTCGTGGTGGCGGAAGCTCACCGCGCCGCCCGGTTCAAAACGGCGCGTAGCCGGCTTGCCGACGTCGTGCATGAGGGCCGCAAACCGCAGCACAAAATCGGGGCCGGGCACTGCGCCGTCGGAATCTGTCTCCAAGGAAGCGGCCTGCTCCAGCACCTGGAGGGAGTGCTGGTAGACATCCTTGTGCCGGTGGTGTTCGTCCGCCTCCAGGCGCAGGGCGGACACTTCCGGCAGGACGAATTCGGCCAGGCCGGTGTCCACGAGGAGGTCGATGCCCACGCGGGGGTGGGCTCCGCAGATGAGCTTCACCAGTTCCTCGCGGACACGCTCCGCGGAAATGATGCTGATCCGTTCCGCCATCTGCGACATTGCGTGCTTGACGTCCCCGCGGACCGCCACGCCGAGCTGGGCGGCAAAGCGGGCCGCCCGCATCATGCGCAGGGGGTCATCGGAAAAGGACGTCTCCGGTGCACCGGGCGTGGCCAGCACGGAGGCGTGGAGGTCGCGCACACCGCCGAAGGGGTCGATCAGTTCCATTGAGGGCAGCCGCAGCGCCATGGCATTGATCGTGAAGTCCCGGCGAAGCAGGTCATCGGTCAGCGAGGACCCAAACGCCACCATGGGCTTCCGCGACTCCGGATCGTACGCCTCGGCGCGATAGGTGGTGATTTCAATCTGGAAACCGGACTTCCGCATTCCGATGGTGCCGAACGCCTTGCCGATCTCCCAGAAGTTGTCCGCCCACTTCCGTATCAGTGCCAGAGTCTGGTCCGGCGTGGCGTCCGTGGTGAAGTCGAGATCAGGGGAGCGCCTGCCCAGGAACAGGTCACGTACGGGCCCGCCCACCAGCGACAGTTCATACCCGGCGTCGACGAAGCGCTGCCCGAGCTCCAGGACCACCGGGTCCACCTGGAAATCGACGGTGTGCGGGTCGGACTTTTGATGTGCGTGCGCCATAGTTACTTAAGCTTGTCAGAAAACCACGCCAACAAGCACCAATCGGACCCGCCTAACCGCGCCGTTACACCGCAGGTTCGGGAATCCGCGTCATACGCAGTCCACTTTCTTGTCATGTTCCGGTCATCACCAACGGGCAAGAGTCGTTAGAGTGGACTTCATGGCCCATCCCGTACCGAGTGCTCCTGGCAGGAGGACAAACCCACCGTTGCCGTCGGCAATCGGTGCCCATGTCGCGCCCGCCCAGCACCCCGGGCCGGCCTCGCTGCCCACGGTCGAGGAAATCTCCGCCGGCGGCGTAGTCGTTGACACGTCCGACGGCGAACTGAGGGTCGCGATCATCGCCCGCCTTAACCGCGGCGGACGCCTCGAATGGTGCCTGCCGAAGGGCCACCCGGAGGGCAAGGAAAAGAACGAGGAAGCGGCAGTCCGCGAGATCGCCGAGGAAACCGGCATCAGCGGCGACATCCTGGCCCCGCTGGGGAGCATCGACTACTGGTTCACCGTCAGCGGCCACCGCGTCCACAAGACCGTCCATCACTACCTGCTCCGGGCCACGGGCGGCGAGCTGACCATCGAAAACGATCCCGACCAGGAAGCTGTGGACGTCGCCTGGGTGCCCATCCAGGAACTTGCCCGCAAGCTGTCCTTCCCTAATGAGCGCCGTATTGCCGACCTCGCCAGAGAAGTCCTGCCGGAACACCTCTGAGGTCCCGTGACTGATTCCATGAAGCGCCGCCCACGTGCCTAAATGCGCACCTTTGAGACGATGAAGGCCATGTCAGCAGCCAATCCAGCTTCCCCCGAATCCGGCTCCGCCGATTCCCAGGCCGAATCAAGGACTGTCCAACACGGAGAGGCCCGTTCCAGCGCCATCATGGCCGCCGGGACCCTGGTCTCCCGCTTCCTGGGCTTCGGCAAGACCTGGATGCTTGGAGCGGCCCTGGGCCTGGGCTCCACGGTCAATGACACTTTCATCAACGCCAACAACCTGCCGAACCTGATCTTCCTGCTGGTGGCCGGCGGCGTGTTCAACGCCGTCCTGGTGCCCCAGATCATCAAGGCCAGCAAGGCGCCGGACAGGGGAGCGGACTACATCAGCCGCCTGCTGACGCTGGCTGTGGTGGTGCTTCTCAGCCTGACTTTGCTGGTCACCCTGCTGGCTCCGTGGGTCATCGAGCTGACCACGCAGGGCTACTCGGCCGAACAGAAATCCCTCGCCGTCTCCTTCGCGTTCTGGTGCCTGCCCCAGATTTTCTTCTACGGCCTCTACGCCCTCCTGACGCAGGTGCTGAACGCCAACGGGGCATTCGGCCCGGCAATGTGGGCACCCATCCTGAACAACGTTGTGGCCATCGCCGGCCTGGGCATGTTCATCTGGATCCTCGGCGCCAACGTCACCAATCCGCACACCCTGGACAACTGGGGACCCACCCAGACCTTCCTCATAGCCGGCTTCTCCACCATCGGCGTGGTGGCCCAGACAGCCATCCTGCTGATCCCGGTGTTCCGCCTCCGCCTGGGTCTCCGGCCCAGGTTCGGCTGGCGCGGGGTCGGCCTGGGGCAGGCCGCGAAGCTGAGCGTCTGGACGCTCCTCACTGCCGCCGTCGGGCAGCTCGCCTTCCTTTACGTCATGCGCATTGCCACGATTCCGGGTACGGAGCGGCTCCGCCTCGAGCGCGCGGGGGACCTCACCGCCGCGGCCACCCTGCCCGGCAACGCCGTACTGGAGGTGGCCAGCCAGCTGTACCTGCTGCCGCACTCCATCATCGCCCTCTCGCTCGCCACAGTGCTGTTCAACCGCATGACCCGGGCTTCCCAGGACGGAGACCGGGCAGGGCTCCGGGACGCGCTCTCCCACGGGCTTCGCACCATGGCGGTGGCCACGGTCTTCGGGGCGCTGGCGCTGTTTGCACTGGCCGGTCCGCTGGGCATGTTCTTCTCCGGCGGCAAGGTGCAGGACGGCGTAATGCTCGCCCAGACCCTGACCATCCTGGCCCTGAGCACACCGTTCATGAGCGCCAACTTCATGATGTCCAGGGTCTTCTACGCGAATGAGGACGCCCGTACGCCGTTCTACATCCAACTGGTTCTGGCAATCGTCAATGTGGTGGCCGCCTTTGCCATCCAGTTCCTGCCTTATGACCGAATCATCTTCGCCATTGCCATCCTCTACACGGGCGGAAACATCCTTTCCGTGGTTGTGAGCTCGTTCTTCCTCCGCCGCCTCCTGGGGCACCTGGACGGCCCCCGGATCGCCAATTCATACATCCGGATGGGATATGCAGCGCTGGGTTCCGCGCTGGCCGGCGCCGGCGCCCTGTGGCTGATGGGGAGCTACAGTGCCGACGGCTTCGCCTGGAGCGGCAGGATCCAGGCCCTGGTGACCATCGTCGTCGTCGGGCCCGTGATGCTCGTGGCGTACCTCTTCCTGCTGAAACTTTTCCGCGTCACGGAACTGCGCGACCTGCTGCAGCCGCTGCTCGGCCGCCTGGGCCGGGGGGCCGCCCCCGCCGCCGAACCGGCGGAGCCTGCCCCGGGCTCCCCGGCCGGCACCCCCTCCGCCCCGCAACGAACGACGCCGGAGCGCGCCACTGTCTCGGTGGACACCGGCCTGATCCCGAGAATATCCGGCGAATTCGACGCTGCGTCGTTCCGTGCGGGACCGCAGGTTGACGACCCGGCGGCGCATCCCGATGTGCAGCAGAGCGGTTCCCCGGGCGAATACCTGCCGGCCGAGGAAGTGCCCAACACCGCGAGGGGCGGCATCCTGCGGGAGGAAATCCCGTTGCCGGGCCGCCGCACCTTCCAGGGCACGGCCGGCCGCAACCCGCACTTCAGCAGGCGGTCAGAGAGTCGGCGCAGGAAGAAAAGGTGACACCGCCTCGGGTCCACCGAGCCTGTCTCACACGGCCGTAACGCACCATCGGCTAGGATCAGAAGCTAATTAGGGTAGTAGTTACAGACCAGAAATTAACCGGCTAACCGGCGTATCCGCTTTCGCATGATTGAGGCGCGGTTCCCCGGACAGTCTAGGAGGAACCCGTGTCCCACCCGATCGATGTTGGATCAGTGCTCGGCGGCCGCTACAAGGTCACCGCCACCGTATTGACCTCACACGACCATGATCTGGTGCTGGATGGCGTTGACCAGGTCCTCAACCGGCCGGTAAGCATCCTCGTTGCGGGTCCGGACAATGCGGAGCAGGTGGCCCAGAGCGCCCGCGAGGTTGCCACCGGGGAGCGGCCCGGAAATGTGCAGATCCTGGACCTTGGCGTCAGCGATTCCACCACCTACCTGATCACCAACCACACTACGGCTGCCGATCTCCTGGACCTTGTGGTTGCCTCCAACCCGCCCTACGTGGAGCCCTTCTTTACGGACACCCTGGGCAGTGAAATCTTCGGACAGGCACGGTCGCACGAACCGGAAACGTATGACGGCCAGTACGACGAAGAAGAGGTCGAGGCCGGCTACATCAACTACGGCAACAACCAGCCGGCCGCCCAGGACCGCAAGCAGTCGTCCCCGCCGGTGGTCCCCCCTGTCGTTCCGCCACGTGCCGCACCGGTGCGACCGGCGGCGGCCCCCTCTGTTGGTTCCTCCGGCTCCGATGCAGGCGCTGCGCGTACCGGCGGGGCACGCGGAACAGGCGCCGGAGTCGCAGGGTCGGGCGCCGGAGTCGCAGGTGCGGCGGGGCTTGCGGCCGGAGCCGCGGCTGCGGCCAAGGAGTCCAACGCCCCTTCCACGGCACCCCAGGCCACCACGCCGCAGCGCGCTGTTCCCACCGGGAGTCGCAATACCGAAGCCATCAACACACAGGCTCCCGCTACGGATTCTCCCAAAGTGTCCCTCTGGGAGAACAGCGACTACGACTACCCGGAAGGGGAGGCACCCTCCACCGGCCCCGCCAGGACTGCCCGGGAGCGCATGGCAGCCACCTTCCCGGCATTCGCCGGCGGCGGCGGCCGCGATGAAACAGACGAATACTACGACGACGAAGAGCCTCCCGAGCGCGAGCCGCGGTCAATGCGCTGGCTTGTGGGCGGGCTGCTGGCCGCTGTGTTGGTGGTCGGACTGATCTTTGCAGTCTCCAACCTGGGAAGCCTGTTTAAGAGCGAACCCCAGAGCAATCCTGCACCGGGAACCTCCAGCAATGCATCCCAGCCCCAGACGTCCGAGGCTCCGACAGCCAGCGGGTCCTCAGCGCCGGTGGCAGGTCCGCCGGCCGTCGAGGGCGTCTCCCGCCTGGGTACCTTCGATTTTGCCGCCACCTACGACGGCGACCTTTCAAAGACATTCGATGGCAACGGGGCAAGCTACTGGTCTGACATGGAATTCGCCACGGACAACTGGGGCGGGCTTGCCCCGGATGTTTCCCTGGTCGTGAAGCTGAAGAGCCCCTCGAAAGTCTCCTCCATTACTCTCAGCCAGCTGGGCGGCAGCGGCGGTAACATCAGCGTCCTGACGAATGACCGGCCCTCGCTGGAAGGCGCCAAGCAGGTGGGAACCAACAGCTTTACCTCACCGGACCTGACCATGCCGCTCCCGGAGCCGGTCACGGCACAGTACGTGATCGTGTCCATCAAGAATCTCCCCAAGCTGGCTGCGCCGAAGACCCGCTTCGGCTACGGTCTCCGCCTCGCTGAGATCAAGGTTCAGTAGCTTCCCTGACATCTGGCAGGAGCGGGCCCGAAGTACCTCAGTGGCCCGGTAACACGGTGTCTCCCGGCCCGGCAAGACGGTACCCTGAGTGGTGGCGTCTTGTTGGTCTGCCTCCATGCCCGGAATATTCAGGATCAACAATGGGTTGTGCCATGTGGCCGGCCAGCAACAGCAGGCGCATCGACAAAGGAAGAGGTTCACCGTTCAGTGAGCACCGCAGAAAACACCGCGTCCCAGGTACGTGATGTCATCATCGTCGGCTCCGGCCCTGCAGGCTACACGGCTGCAGTTTATACGGCGCGAGCCAACCTGAAGCCACTGCTCCTTGCCGGTTCCGTCACTGCCGGCGGCGAACTGATGAACACCACCGACGTGGAAAACTACCCTGGATTCCCTGAAGGCATCATGGGTCCCGACCTCATGGAGAACTTCGAAAAGCAGGCTGCACGCTTCGGCACGGAGATCCAGTTCGAGGATGTCACTGCTTTGGATCTCGACGGCGACATCAAGACAGTCACCATCGCCACGGGGGAGACCTTCCAGGCCCGCGCCATTATCCTGTCCACCGGATCGGCATACCGCGAACTCGGCCTTCCCAATGAAAAGCGACTGTCAGGCCACGGCGTTAGCTGGTGTGCAACCTGCGATGGTTTCTTCTTCAAGGACCAGGACATCGCCGTTATCGGCGGTGGAGACTCCGCCATGGAAGAGGCATTGTTCCTCACCAAGTTCGCTAAGTCCGTCACAGTAGTGCACCGCCGGGATTCCCTCAGGGCGTCCAAGATCATGGGCGACCGTGCGCAGGCGCACGAGAAGATCAAGTTCGTGTGGAACACAGGCGTCGAGGACGTCCTCGGCGGGGACAAGGTCACCGGCCTGAGGCTGAAGAACCTCGTTGACGGCACCGAGTCTGAACTGGCTGTGACGGGCGTTTTCGTGGCCATCGGAAACGATCCCCGCACCGAGCTCATCAAAGACACTCTCGAGCTCACGCCCGAGGGCACCATTGCCGTTGACGGCCGCAGTTCCAGGACGAGCGTTAAGGGTGTATTCGCCGCCGGCGACGTCGTGGACCCCACGTACCGCCAGGCCATCACCGCCTCCGGCTCGGGCTGCGTGGCAGCTATCGACGTCGAGCACTACCTCGCAGACATCCACGCTTAAACAGCGCACCATTGATCCGAAGGGAAACAACAAGGTAATGA
This sequence comes from Arthrobacter sp. FB24, assembly GCF_000196235.1. Classification (NCBI taxonomy): domain Bacteria; kingdom Bacillati; phylum Actinomycetota; class Actinomycetes; order Micrococcales; family Micrococcaceae; genus Arthrobacter; species Arthrobacter sp. FB24. Next base: position 4,686,383 of record NC_008541.1, read on the forward strand.
GCAACGCAAAAGACGTAACGGACGCAAGTTTCAGCACGGATGTACTCTCGGCCGACAAGCCGGTCATCGTCGACTTCTGGGCTGAGTGGTGCGGTCCCTGCCGCAAGCTGGGCCCCATCCTGGACGAGATCTCCGTTGAGTACAGCGAGAAGGTCAATGTAGTCAAGGTTAACGTTGACGACAACCCGGCAATCGCTGCCGAGTACGGCATCACCTCCATTCCGGCCGTCTACCTGTTCCAGGGCGGCGAGGTGAAGAACACGGTCATCGGCGCCAAGCCGAAGCAGTTCTTCGAGAAGGAATTCGCTGACGTCCTATCCTAGTAGCCGGACAACTTTGGGCGGACCTCACGCTGCCCGGGATTCCGGATAGCCATTGGCGGTGGCTGGCACTCACTCAAGGGTGCCAGCCACCGCTTTCGCGTTTAAGGGTCGGCAGTACGGGCCGGGAACGCGGTACCTCCAGGTGATGCCGAAATAAAACTCATATCGGCTGCTTAATAGCCGTATTTCCGCTCAAGGCCGTTCCCGCCGGCGGCACTAGGCGGACCTGAATAGGGGTAGGCTGAATTGGCCCCACACTCCGGCGTTCAAGACTCTGACACGTGATGAGTTGGCTAACGCCAGGTCAACGCTAGACCAAACCCGAACAGTCACGTTTAGTGCGAGCATGAGTCCACAAGGGGCGCAGCGCGAGGGACTGGTACTGACGAGGAACCGAGGGGCGTTCCGAAGGTATAGGGGAGACGACGTCGGGCAGGTAGTCGGGGCTATGACTGGTACGGCCCCCGACCTGCGGCGCTGGTTCATCGTTCACCGCAGCAGCGAACCTCGATGCCTGGCGGTGCCACAACCGGTTAGTCGAAGCGAAACTCATTCCCGGGGTGGGTGCTGTTTCACGTGAAACATTGGAGTGTCGATTCCCGCTCTTAGTCCGGTCTATTTCGGTGGATGAGGCGCCTGCCGCCGTGGCTGGAAGCCGGCGGTACAAAACAATCGCTTCGAGGTCCGATTCAAGAAGAATCCAAACGTGTTTCGAGAACATCAGGCTGTCGGAAAACCTGACGAGCGAGGCCAGCCGTTCAGTCCCAAGCCCAGTCTCAGACTGGCGTTGTTTCACGTGAAACGTTCAGGGGACCAAGTGGTGCCGACCCCTGACTCCGCTGCCGCACTGGTTTGGAGGGAGCCAAGTTCTCCACCGTCGGATGGAAGGGGAGGGTTCCAACTTGGCAAGCACAGGCGCCAGAATCACAGCAGCTTGGGCGCCGCACGGAGCAAATGCCTTGGACGGCGTTGCGGTCGATACCGGCAATTCATGGAATACGGAATATGCCGCCACGATGCCTGCTGCGGAGGCCATCCCGTCCGACTTCAAGTCGAGCGAGGTCAGCCCAACGGGGCAGGCTTACCCTTCGTTGACTCAAAGAGGCGACCATGGGCGACGCAACCCGCCCCGGCTCTCGTGCCGCCCAGCGAACATATCATTCCGACCCCAGTAGCCCCCGGGGGAGGAATTCCAATCATTTGGAAGCTCGGAATGGTCTTCGCCCCGGAATTTGCCGTTCAAAGCCCCTAGGGAAGCGCTGGCGACTGAATAAATGCAGAGAACTGGTCGAAAATGACACGTCCGGTGGGGGCACCCAAGTAGATGCTTTCCCTCCGCGGACAGCTACTTCCGACCAGTTCCCGTTTGGGGTGACCACGGACCTTGGGAGTATGACTGAATCACCAAGCATTATTCCAAGCTCTGATGCAGACGGGGTGGGTGTGGGGCGGTCGGTCCCTGAGCCGCAATGCGTACAAGACCCGCCATCTCCGTTTCCGTTAGCAGCCCAGAACAGAAGTTGCCATCGGTGCCCTGCGCTCGGCATGTCAGGCAGCCATCCGCCGCCTCATGGCGGGCAGCATCGAGGGTCAGCTGTTTCACGTGAAACATTGCCGTCCCCGTTGCAGCGGTCAAACCCGAGGTCTTCGACGGCAAGGCAGACCTACTGACCGCGGACGCTTGGCAAACTCAACACTTCCCCCGGGGAAGGACATTGGCCCACTCCAATCTCTAGGAGGGATCCCCGGAACTACGTTCATGGACAGGTGTCACAACAACACCAGAACTGGACTGCAACTGCGTGGTCGGGGCCCGGCCGGAGCCCGACAGATCCAGGGCAGGAACGTTCGCACCGGCAGCCGCGTGTCGATATGTACGTCGTCCTACTTGCTTCCTCCAAACAACCTGAGACTTCCGCTTCTGCGACTACAGAGCGGCGCAAATGACCTTGCCGGCGGGGGACCGGAAGCCGCCCGAACTGAGGTAGTCCGGTTCACAGCAACTCGAGCTTCAAGGAACCGTCGCCTATGGACCTACAACCCGAGGGTCCGCTAGCAGACGCGCCCTGTACACCGTCATGTTTCACGTGAAACATGACGCGCATCAATGGACTCGTTTGCCCAGTTAGCCACCCCGTCAACCTGGAACGAATGAGCGCAAAACTAGGACTGGGACCGGCGCAGTCCGGTATGCGATATGCACAGCGCCGCCCTGCCGAACGCCTGCGTCCTGAACACCACCTGTCTACCTGGTAGCCAACCCTTAGTTGTCACTGAATATCCGACGGCGGGACTGACCCTGCAGGCAAACCACGACTGGACCAAAGGAACGAGGGATGTGGATAAGTGCTCCGCCGGAATGGCACCGCAGCTCGAGTTGCGTGGGCCAACGTCGGCGGAGCATCCTTCTCTTCATGACCGAAGAACAAGGGAGAACCAAGAACCAAGGTCTGCGCCAGGACCCACGCATCCGTAGCCGCCGCAGTATCCGCATCAGGTGCCATCACCCACCTAACCCAGAGTCCCGACGGCGGTTGCCGACAGTCCGATCCGCAATCCGGGTCGACGTCGCACCGCCAATGTCCATGGCGTAAGTCACGAGACGCCACTCGAGCCGCCAAGTCAACGTGTGCCACGGGCTGGCAGGTGGACAAGGCTAGCAGTTCCCATCAGGAGAGCTGCCCACCAGGAGCTCAAACACATGCACTGCCCGCCGGACCTATTCCGTTCAAAGCGACTGCACACTCCTGAGCCTTCCCTGCAGCCCTCCTCGGGGGAGAGCCCGGACGAAAACAGTCATGACCGGACGCCAAGAGATGCCCTCTACATCTTCCACGCACCTTGCCCTGGCGGTCATGGCCTTTGGTACGCTGTGAACCCCATGCCAATACGGCCGGCGCAGAATGAGCCGCGGTCCTAAGGCCCGACGCTTCCGCAGCACTCATGGATACCGCTTCAGCCACCTTCTGTGGAGCCGGGATGGCACAGGCACAGAACGTCCGAACCTTGGCCCCGCGGCATCACCCCACGTAGGCGCAATTTCCCTAACGGGAGAGACAGGCCCGGCGCGACGACTCATTTGTTTGGGTAGTCCCGAAATGGTCTGAGCTCGGGAGCCTGCGACCGATCCGACCACCCATGAGGAACTCAAGGGGCCTGCGACAGCATGGGAAGCCAGGCCCGTTTGACTATGTACGGCTGCTCTTAGGGCCACCGGAGTTGCTTCCATAACCAAACAGCGCGTACGCGAGAGCGGTAACGCCACCGTCCTAGCGGCTTAGCGTAATGGCGCCATGCACTAGCTGTTCCAGTAACGACGGGCGTCGACCACATGCCCACTAGCTCTTCACCGCCCCCTCGACCGAGCGTACGGCCTGGTTCGATTCCGCGCCGTCCGGTCACCCACGTCCGCCCTCGCTGGACGGCTTGGGAGAGCCTTGCCGATTCCGGCGGCACTTGACGGCTTCATGATTCTGATTCCAAGCGTCCGCGGCAAGACGGTGTCTAGTCTCCTGGAACGGGTTTGAAGATCAGTTGTCCCCACCGCTTCCCTCTTTCTCCACAGAAGTTATCCACAGGTTTGTCCACACGGATCCAGGTTGTCCCCTACTCGTGACTTTGGACATAGCTTTGTACCGAGTCGGCAGAAGTCCTAACGTGGCTTGCGTCACCTTCTGTGTCCTATGGGAATTGGAAAGACTACGCCCTTCCGGGGCATCTGCAATCATCATTAATTGAGCTGTTTTTAGCTGATTTCCGCAGGATTACACGCACTGCAGGGGGTCTCGCTAACGACAAGCAGTGTTTCACGTGAAACGATGCGGCGGCGGCGCTTTCCACCCGGCCTTCATCCGGCCTGCGCACGTCTGGGAGGGGCCGGCGGTGGGGCATTGAACCTCTGCTTATCCCCAAAGTTATCCACAGCGATATCCACCGTGTTATGCACCGTCTTATCCACCGAGGTCGACCATTCTGAATGACGAGAGCTTCCACCTCTGACGTCGTCCAAGACAGAACTGGTGGCGTCATGACCACTTGAAAACTGCCACACCTCGATGCTGGCGGATCCCGAATTCGGATAAGCAACATTCAAGGAAAGATGCAAGTGACCACGCTGCGCCATGGAACTGCCCCGGACTGAGGGTAAAACTTCATCCACCCAACGAAGCTGCCCCCGCATCAGGACCGCGTCCTCCTATGCCAAGTGTCGGCAGGGGAGGGGTTTGGACGACGACGGCAACTAGATCAGACGGGAACTTGATCATGGATACATTTTCCTTGCCACTCCTTCGCTGAAGGGATCAACCGGCACTGCGTCTCCCATGCCAAGGCCATCGGTCAAATGCCGGAGGAACTCATGGACTGGTATCTGTCAGGTTGGTCAATCCCTCGACGCAAACACGAATGGCTTTTGCTATCTCAACCCATCCCGACGCTCACGAGGCTTGGCATCCTGCTCGGGTACGAACACACTCCATGGCCAACCCGAATAGGTGCTCCGGTCTGCCCACTGGTACTCCGGCACCGACAGTTGCTGCGGCTGGTTTGTGCTCCCTACTTAGCTGCGAGCAATACCGGGGAAGCCTGGCAACAGGGCTGCAAGCGATCCCGATCAGGCTTCCTGCGGACTCCTTGTATTCGGGGCCCAGCTGCCATTTCGGTCTCTCACCCCGACGCAGCCACATTACGTACTCACGGGGGAGTACACATTCGGGTGGTGGCTATCGGGCTGTTGACGACGATGGGACCAGGCTGGTCGAGCTGCCTTCCGTCCCGCGCCGCTCTGATCATCACCTGCCAGCTGTCAACCGGGGGCTCAGAGAAGTATGCCAACATCGGACCGGCATTCACGAGTAGGTTTCACGTGAAACAAACCATAGTGTTCAGCGCAACCCTTGCTCGTCTAGGCAGTCTGTCCGACCCTGAAGCGACGAGCGAATCACAGCGTACCCGGCAGCGAGCCGATCAAGGAAGGTTGAGACGGACCGAAGGCTTTGCGACACCGTGCGGTCGGGAAGACCGCCTGGACCAATATGATTGAGATTTCACCATCACGCGGCGGCGGCAACAGGGCTGCCGGCGACCGCGTTCACTAAACAACGAGAGCGTGGGCAGCGACTTTACCTAACCACGGGCGGCCGCATGCCGATACCAGGAGGCATCACTTCATCTAGATCTACCCGGAAAGTAGCGCGGTAGAACTCCCGGCCAGACCACCAGTGCCACGTTCTAAGCCCCGGGGTTTCACGTGAAACATATACACCGTGCCACGGGCGGGGACGCACTCGTGGCGGCGAGACCACCAGGCGCCATGCACCCAACTGCGGACCCTCTGGCACAGTTCCGACTACAACACGAACAGTGGCGCCTGCTCCGCACATTGCCCGTTCGACGCACAGGAAACACCGCCACTCGCCAAGCAGGCCCAAGAACATGAGGCGACCTGCTACCGCGAACATCATGCTCACAAGGCGTCGTGGGGCCCCTGAACCACAATTGCTGCATGGTTGGCATACAGAATATGGCTTCCTCCCGCGAACGCCGTCCAATACCGAAGACAACTTTCAAAACACCGGAACAACAACCACAGCCTCGGTAGAACCGTGCACATACAACAGGCTTGGGAGGGCCTCGTGATAGTCGTAGCGCCTGCCGCTGTGTGCGCACACCACACACAGTATCGGCAGCGTGGCTGCCACAATTGGCAGCGCCAGGCCCTCGCCGCCGAGCGCAAACGGGCCATGTCATGGCAGTGCAGTTGATTCCGCAGTCAGAACTACAGCAACAGCTTCCGTAAGAGCGGCCACGGAGCGCTCTCAGAGGCCCAGTGGCCCAGGCGGTGCCGTCAGGCTCCTCGCGCCCGGCGTACAGCCCCCAGAGCCCCCGGTAGAGCACCACCGCAGGGGCGGCAGCAACGGAGCCTGGGCCTGGCAGCAACTCACACAGAACGCCGTGCGCCGCCAGGGCGGCTTGGGTTGCCCACTCCAATCCTTGCTGCCCGGACTTGAGCGGCTGCCTTTCCTTCGGCTACGTACCCCCGGCAGCGATCCGGCAGCTTCCTAAAGGGTGAACCACAACCTCGAAAGGGTTCGGCAACAGCGTTACCTCCGCCAGCCACAAAAAAGGGGCCTGTTTCACGTGAAACAGGCCCCGAACTTTTGCTATAGAACTAGTTTTCTGACCCCGGGGTCAGAACTTCCATGATCCGGTTCAAGTCCTCCACGCTGGCAAACTCGATGCTCACGCGGCCCTTTCTGGCACCCAACGAGATTTTCACGTTGGTATCGAGCCGATCCGACAGAGAAGACGCGAGATAGTCCAGCCGCTCATGACGGGCACCCGGGCGGGGAACGTTGTTCTTAGCCGGCGTTGCTGGGCTCTGGTAAAGAGTGACAGCTTCTTCAGTTGCACGAACCGACATTCCCTCAGCGACGATCTTCTGGGCAAGACGCTCCATTGCAGCCGCATCGGGCAGGGCCAGCAGTGCGCGTGCGTGGCCAGCGGACAAAACGCTCGCAGCTACCCGGCGCTGCACCAACGGCGGCAGCTTGAGCAGGCGCAGAGTGTTCGACACCTGGGGCCGCGAGCGGCCAATGCGGTCGGCAAGTTGTTCATGCGTCGTACCGAAGTCCTCGAGCAACTGCTGGTACGCGGCCGCCTCTTCCAGAGGGTTCAGCTGGCTGCGGTGCAGGTTTTCGAGAAGTGCATCCCGAAGCAGGTCATCGTCAGTGGTATCCCTGACAATGGCAGGGATAGTTTCCAGCCCCGCGGCCTGTACTGCCCGCCAACGGCGTTCACCCATGACCAGCTCAAAGGGTTCGCCACCCTTTTCGGTTGAAGTACGGACAACAATTGGCTGGAGAACGCCTATTTCCCGGACGGAGTGGATGAGCTCCGCCATGTCGTCTTCATCGAAGACGGAACGCGGCTGTTTCCGGTTGGGATGGATGTCGCCAACCGGAATCTCCGCGAACCTGACCCCGGGGACTTCCACCAGTTCCGGCCCGGCGTCGGCGACTGCAGCTGCTGAAGCCGAAGTGTCGGCATTCCCCTCAGGCTTTTCGGTAGCGGTCTTCTTGGCGGGGGCTGACTTGGCCGCAGTTTTTCGAACAGGGGCTTTCGAATCAGGCGACGGCGTAACGCCGGGGGACTCACTGGGGGCCGGGGACACTGAAGGAGCTGCGTCGTCCTCGACGGGAATCACCGCGACTGGAGTAGCCGTCTTCCTGGCCTCCGGAAAAAACAGATCCACCGGACGCGAAGGTGCTGCGCCGTTGCCGGATGCGTTAGCCGGAGCGGAACTTGGAATGAGTGCGCCAAGACCGCGACCGAGGCCGCGTCGCTTATCGCTCATGGATAAATCCCTCCAATGGAAGAGCCCGGCAGATCCGGCTCTGGCTAGTGCAATTGTTGAAAATTCTAACGTTCAGCGATTTCCGCTGCGGCTTCCAGATAGGAGAGTGCACCGCTGGAGGACGGATCGTAGGTCATCACAGTCTGCTGGTAACTGGGCGCCTCGGAGATCCTGACTGACCGCGGCACCACAGCACCGAGAACCTGTTCAGGGAAGTGTTCACGGACCTCGGCAGCTACCTGCGCGGCAAGGTTCGTTCGACCGTCGTACATGGTGAGGAGGATGGTGGAGACGACCAGATCAGCGTTGAGGTGCTTCTGGATCATTTCGATGTTCTTCAGCAGCTGGCTGAGACCTTCCAGGGCGTAGTACTCGCACTGGATGGGAATCAGGACCTCACTTGCGGCACAGAAGGCATTGACTGTCAGAAGGCCCAAGCTGGGCGGGCAGTCAATGAAGATGTAGTCGAGACGTGCCTCGCCGGCCTTTTGGCGCTCCTTGGCGTAGACGTCAATCGCACGGCGGAGTCGCTGTTCCCTAGCGACCAACGAGACAAGTTCAATTTCCGCGCCGGCCAGGTGAATGGTGGCGGGTGCACAGATCAGGTTCGCAATGTCCGGGCACTGGGCTACAACGTCTTTGAGGGGTACATCGTTGATCAGGACATCATAGATACTGTCCACGTCTGCGTGGTGCTCAATGCCAAGGGCGGTAGAGGCGTTGCCCTGGGGATCAATGTCGATGACGAGGACGTTCAGTCCGGCTGCAGCGAGTGCGGCTGCAATGTTGACGGTGGTGGTGGTCTTGCCAACCCCGCCCTTTTGGTTCGAGACGGTGAAGACACGGGTCTTCTCCGGCTTCGGGAGCTGCCGGCCGATCAGCCGCTCGCGCCGTTTATTTTCGTGGGCCAATTCACGGGCGATGGGGCTCGAGTCATCAATGGAGTCCATGATGTTTCCGCTGACCGATCCGGAAGTTTCACGTGAAACTGCGGTGGACTTGGAACGGCTTGCAACCGAATTCAGATGATTCCACGAGTCAGTCGGCGCAATCGAGGGCGCGACCATGGCCCGTGCGGACCCCAGGGACACGAACGGGGGTATCCGCTGTGTGGAGGCTTCGCTACTGGTCACTGTGACACACTCACTCTCATTCGGCTTTTTCTGCCGTTCACTAGCCTAACCGCTTCCCCCAAAAGACCCGCGGCACCGGGCCAGCTGCTAGGCAATCTTTTGCGACTTATTAACGATGATGCGGACTACAGTGGTGGGTTCCTCGAGGAGGTCTTCCCCAACAACCACCACGGAGGTCTGAACGCCGCCGAGCTTGCGGATGGCTTTGGCAGCCTTCTCAATCTCTTCACCGGCGCTGCGTCCCTTGATGGCAACGACCTCACCCTTGCCCCCGAGCAGGGGGATGGTTAGCCCGGCCAGGTTGGACAATGCAGACACAGCCCGGGCCGTGACCACATCGGCATTCACCATACCGACGGCCAGTTCAGCCCGGGTTCGCATCACCGTGACGTTGGTCAGTCCGAGGTCGTCCACGACCTCCTGCAGCCAGATGACGCGGCGTTCCAGCGGCTCAATCAGCGTCAGTTCAAGGTCAGGGCGCGCAATTGCCAGGCACAGCCCGGGCAATCCGGCGCCGCTCCCGACATCCGCGACGTGGCTTCCCCGGGCAATCTCGCGCTCAATGACGGCGCAATTCAGAACGTGGCGGCTCCAAAGCCGCGGGACTTCGCGGGGTCCGATCAGCCCACGCTCAGTTCCGGAGGTGGCCAGGTGCTCCACATAGCGCTCGGCCAGTTCCAGGCGGTCACCAAAGATGGCCTCGGCCGCCTTGAGTTCCGCGGCAGTAATGTCAACCATGGTCAGTGTCCCGGCGTCTTCAGTCTGCGGAGACAACGATGTGCCTCCCGGCACCTTCGCCTTCAGATTCGCTAACGAACCCGAGATCGGCCACAGCGTCGTGGACGATCTTCCGCTCGTAGGCGCTCATCGGCTCCAGCGCCACAGCGTTTCCGGATTCCTTGACGGAGGCCACGGCGTCCTCTGCAATCTTCTGCAGGTGGCCGGCGCGCTCCTGCCGGTAGCCGTTGATGTCCAGCACCAGGCGCGAGCGGTTCTCCGTGGCTGACAGGACCGACAGACGGGTCAGCTCCTGCAGGGCTTCCAGCACTTCACCGTCGCGGCCAACAAGGCTTTCGAGCCCCGCTGATTCTTCCTCGGCCACGATGGAAATATAGGTCCGACCGTTCCGGACCTCGATATCGATGTCGCCGTCGATGTCGGCGATGTCCAGCAGTTCCTCGAGGTAGTCGGCTGCGACGTCGCCCTCTTCTTCCAGCCGGCTCGCAGAAGAGCCCTTGCCCTCGTCCTGGATCTCATCCTGGGCGTCGTCCTGGTCTTCAATGGCCTCGCCGGAAACGGCGTTTTCGGTGCTATCGACAGACATTACTTCTTCTTCCTGTTCTTACGTTGTGGCTGGATGCGCTGGCCCTTGGCCTCGGCAACCGCGGCAGCGGCGGCAGCTTCAGCCTCGACGTCGGCCTTCTTGCCTCCCAGGATGGGCAGGGCCGGAAGGCCCTTGGCGGCACGGCGTTCGGCGAGGGCCTTGGCGGCGGGGGATCCCGGCGTCGGCATGCGGCGGATAACGAAGAACTGCTGTGCCATGGTCCAGAGGTTGGTGGTGGTCCAGTAGATGAGGACACCGATGGGGAAGTTAATGCCACCCACGCCGAAGACGACCGGCAGGATGTAGAGCATCATCTTCTGCTGGCGCATGAACGGGCTGGCCATGGCCTCTTCGGACATGTTCTTGGCCATGATCTGCTTCTGCGTGATGAACTGCGAGGCCGTCATGGCAAGGATCATCACGATCGAGAGGATCCAGACTGCGGTCTGGTTGCCGGCGCCGCCGTGCAGCAGGGAAGCCGAAAGCGTGGCCCCGAAGATGCTGGAATCGTCGAACTGCACCACCTGCTCGTGGCTCATTGCCCCGATACCGGCACCCTTGGTCCGGGCGGCCGTGATGCCGGAGAGCACCTGGAACAGTGCGAAGAAGAACGGCATCTGGATCAGCATGGGCAGGCAGGCCGAGAACGGGTTGGTCCCGTGCTTCTTGTACATGGCCATCTGTTCCTGCGCCATGGCCTGGCGGGACAGCTGGTCGGTCTTTCCCTTGTACTTGTCCTGCAGTTTCTTCAGGTCCGGCTGCAGGAGCTGCATACCGCGCTGGGCCTTGATCTGCTTGACGAAAACGGGAATCAGGGCGGCACGGATGACCAGCACCAGCCCGATGATGGACAACGTCCACGTCCAGCCGTTGGCAGCCGGCAGGCCCACGGCACTCAGGCCTTCATGGAAGCCCACCATGATGACTGACACCAGCCACTTGAACGGAAACATAATTGTTTCAAAGAAGTCCATACGATATCCCTATTCGTTAGGCCGCAGTGCGGCCTTCTCCATCAGACTGTGCAGCCAGGTACTTGTCCGGGTTGTTCAGTACAACAATTGTGGGGGTCTGGTTTTCAGGCCAGTGGCGATGACCGGCGGGGACATGGTCCACACCGCCGGCATTCCAAGGATGGCAGCGAACCAGGCGCCGGGCCGCAAGCCAGCTTCCCTTGACGGCGCCATGGACCGTGATTGCTTCGAGGGCGTACGCCGAGCACGAAGGAAAGAAGCGGCAGACCTGGCCGTACAAGGGCGAAATCACCTTGCGGTAGGTCATCAGCAGCAGAATAAGAAAGTTGCGGGGCAGGTTCCAGAGCGTCCTGCCCACCAGGACGGCAGCGGGTTTCAAGAAGCGGACGACGGCGGCAATCGAGTTACGCACGCGGTGTCCCTTCCTGTCTTGTTTCCCGTGAAACCACTGAAGCGGCCCGAGGGAGGCGGCCGCCCAGCCGTTTCATGGTCGTTTCCAGAGCGGCGTTGTAGTCTGCCAGCAGTTGGTCCCAGCTGGCAGCCGCGGCCGCAGGCAGTGCCCGGACCACAATGGCGAACCCGGTACCGTACTGCTGCAACGACAAAGCACCGGCTTCCCTCAGTCTCCTCTTAACGAGGTTCCTGACAACAGCGTTCCCGACACTCTTGGAAACGATGAATCCGATCCGGCTTGGTTCGTCAGCAGCAATAGCTACCGTATATAACACTACGTTCCGGCGTCCATTGCGGACGCCGGAACGTACAGTTGTTGAAAAATCGGTTGATGTCCTCAGACGGTTCCTGGTGGCTAGCACCGTTAAACTCGCAAAGGGATGGTGACCGACGAGTCAGTGTATTTAGGCCGACAGTTCGGTGCGGCCCTTGCCACGACGGGCTGCCAGGATGGCACGGCCGGCACGGGTACGCATACGAAGGCGGAAGCCGTGCTTCTTGGCTCGACGGCGGTTATTCGGCTGAAAAGTCCGCTTGCTCACGTTAGTTACTCCAGTGGATCAAAGGTGCGCCCACCCGATCAAAAAGGGGAAGAACTGGCCGACGCTAAGTTTTGTATATGCACGCTGCCCTCGGCTCGTAGGACGCAGAACGTCAGAGAGATTCAAATGAGGTCGAAAAGCGGACACAAAGGACTTCACAACGTTAGGCCAGGAAGCGTCGCGTAGTCAAACCGGACTGGTCTTCACCACCCTGCGGCTGCTGTGGTTAACCTCTGCCCACAGCCTGTGGATGAAGTGGCTCACAGGGCACGTTTTCGAACCACAACGGTGTAATTATCCACAAGGCTGCACCCAGCTATCTTCTAGGCTTTTCATCCCCTAGAGTGGCTCAGTAGCCGATTATCCACGCTCTGTGCATAACCCTGTGGATTAAGCCGGAACCAGACCCCTGGTTCAGGACTTGTGGCTGCAGGTAATGCAGGCAAGCAAGTTTGAGGAA